>JACQAB010000063.1 GCA_016195205.1 Pseudomonadota bacterium | reverse complement strand
GCCAGCGCGGCAATCGCCTGCGCCCCGCCCACCTTGTACACCTCGCGCACGCCGCAGGCATCGGCCGCCACCAGGGATGCCGCATCGACGCCGCCTTCGGGCGTGGGCGGCGTGACCACCACAATCTTTTTCACCCCCGCCACCACCGCCGGCAGGCACAGCATATACATCACCGAGGGAAACGCGCCCTTGCCGCGCGGTACATACAGCCCCACCGAATCCACCGGCGTGATTTTCTCTCCGGCATAGACGCCGGGCTGCACTTCCTCGAACCACAGGGGCTTCACATGCGCCATCTGCTGCATGTGATGCTTGCGCACATAGCCGGCGCAGCTGCGGATCGCCTTGACCAAATCGGGGTCCAGCGATTCCCGCGCTTCGGCGAATTCGGCCTCGGTCACCCTCAACCCGCCCTTGACCTCGGTCTTGTCAAACTCTTTTGTAAACTGCAGCAGGGCGGGATCGCCGCGCTGCTGGACGGCGGTGATGATCGGGCGCACGGCATCCATGACCGCGTCGATATTGTTTTGCGCGCGATTCAGGATTTTCTCGCGCACGCCCTTATCGATCTCGCCCCAGTTCCAGATATTAATGCCCATGGCCGCTTTCCTTGTGGAGAAAGAGCCTTTATAAAGGCTTTCCACCACTGAGTAACGCGTTTTTTTATCCGCATGAAACCGCTTTGCTGCCACCTGCGCATTCCCGAAACCACCCGCGCCCTGCTGTGGGACATGGACGGCGTGCTGCTGGATTCGCTGGGGCTTGATTTGCAGCTTTCGGTCGCCTTGTTCAGCCGCACCCTGCAAAAGCCGGTGACGCTGTCCGCCGATTTCATCCGCGGCATTTTCGCCTATGACCCGGCACGCTTCGTGGAAAAGATTTTTGACCAGCTGGAAGCCGAGCACGGAAAATTCGCATCACGCACGCGCGTGTCGCCGGGACTACTGGAAGAATACCTGCATCTGCGCCGCACCTCGCTTATTCCGCTGCTGCCGGGCGTGACAGAGGCGCTAGGTGCCGCGCAGAAACTGGGGCTGAGGCAGGCGGTGGTCTCGAACAACCCGCAATTCGAGGTCGAGGCCATTTTAAAAACCGCAGGCCTTGAAAAATCCTTCGCCGCCCTGATCGGCAACGATCTGACCATCCACGGCAAGGCGCTGCGCAAAAAACCCGCGCCTGATTTTTACCTGCATGGCTGCGAACGCCTGGGCGCCTCCCCGCAGCAGGCCGTGGTGTTTGAAGATTCCACCCTGGGCGCCAGTGCGGGCCTGGCCGCCGGATGCCATGTGATTGCTCTGCTGACGGGCAGCGCCGGAATCGCCGAACTGCGCGCGCTTTCCCCCGCCCCTCACCAAGTTTTTTCCAACCTTCTTAGTGAGGCGGCGCAATGAGAATAAGCCAACCCTCTCCCACCGGGAGGGGGCAAGGGGGAGGGAACCAACTCTCCATAAGCAACACTATTTCTTGTATTTTCTTCCTTCCCTCCCCTAACCCCTCCCGGAGGGAAGGAGATTCCATCTAAGCTTCTTTCAGAATGAGCACCCTGGCCACTCTTGTCCGCGAAGCAAAAACCGACCCGCAGGGCACGGCGAAAAAATTGCTGCCTCTGCTGCAGGAAATTTTTCCCGCGCGCGGGTTGACCGCCTGCGCCATCAACACCGGATCGAAAGTATCGCTGAATTCGGTGAACGGCACGCTGCAGGCCGAAGACGGCGGGCATTATTTTTTCAAATTCCACGCCGAGGAAGGCGAAGAGCAAAGCCTGGCCGACCGCGAATATTACCAGGCCAAGCTGCTGAACGACCTGCGCTGGCCGGTGATCACGCCGCTGGAAGTCAGCACCGCGCCCGGCCGCCAATGCCTTTTGTATGAAGAGATTTCCGCCGCCACCGCCTATGCCCTGTTCGGCGCGGAAGATTCGCAATACCTGGAAACCAAAAAATATTCCTCGCTGCGCGAGGTTTTGCTGCGCGCCGAGGAAAACTACCTGAAAAAAACCACCGCCATTGTGCTGGGCGCGCTGCAGCCGGGTTCGACCGCCTCGCAGGAAGCGCCGCTGCATCAGCTTTTTGGGCACCGGCTGTTCGGCACAAACGGCGCGACGCCGCGCCTCGACCTGTTCTATACCGGTAAACCGGTGGCGCTGCCGGATGGAAAAACCATCGGCTTCGACGAACTGGCCGGGTTGCGCTGGGTGGTGAACGGGCGCGAATTTCCGCACACGCTGGCGGAAATCATCGTGCTTTGCAAAAAGCTGCTGAACCCTTCCGCCATGGCGGCGCAGCCCACCGCCATCAGCCACGGCGATGACCATAACGGCAACAAATTTCTGGTCCAGGGCGCGTTCACGGCGTTCGACCCCGCCTTTGCCGGGCGGCATCCGGTGCTGCTGAGCATGATCAAGAGCGCGATGCACAACGCCCCGCTGCATCCCTTCTGGTATTACGAGCCCGAGCGCGTGATTGGAAAAATCAATGTTGATTTCAAAATTAGCGCCGGGAAAATCGAGCTGCATCACAACGGCACGGAGATTTTAAAATCCCCCATCCGTGAGGAAGCACTGGCGCTTTACGCCAAACACGCCTGGCACCCGGTGCTGCAGGAGCTGGAGAACAAAAACCTGCTGTGGAACGGCTGGCGCGATTTCGTGCGCGCCGCCGGTTTCTGCTGCCCGTTCCTGGCGCTGAATATGATCGACCCGCAGCGCCGCCCCGCGCCCGGAGTCCCGCTCCTGCCGCTCAAACTGCCGCTGTTCAACCTCGCGCAATGCCTGGGCGTGTTTCATGAGGATGTTGAAAGTCTTATTTCTAAATAACTAATTGTTCTATAATGGTTTTTTTAAAATTCTTTACTAAATATGTACATGTACATATAATAGTACAGGATAAGGAGATCATGCCATGGAAATTTTCTCATACACTCAGGCGCGCGCCAAGCTCGCCGAACTGATGGACAAGGCCGCTAGCGGCCAGCAGGTGATCATCCACCGCCAGAAAGCCAAGCCCGTAATCATGATTTCGCTGGAAGACTACGAGCAACTGGACGAAACCGCCTATCTGCTTTCCAGCAAGGCCAACGCGCGCGCGCTTGAAGAATCTTTAAAGGAATACGAAGCCGGTAAAATGATAAAATTCAATTCCATTGAAGAAATGATCGAAGCCGCGAAGAAAAGATGAACGTCTTTTTCACGTCACGGGCTTGGAATCAATATCACGCCTGGCAGATGGAAAATCCGGCTATAGCCGGAAAAATAAACGAACTTATTGACGCCATCCGCCAATCCCCCTTTAAGGGGGCCGGAAAACCCGAGCCCTTGCGGCATAATTATGTTGGCTGGTGGTCGCGGCGCATCACCCTGGAACATCGTCTTGTATACCGCGTGGAAGGAAAAGGGCCCGCGCAGCAAATCATCATACTTCAATGCCGCCATCATTACGACGAATGACGCAAACGATTGCCCTCATCGATTACGGATCGGGCAATCTGCGCTCGGCGGCCAAGGCCTTCGAGAAAGCGGGTGCGCAGGTGCGCGTCACTAACCACGCCGAAGATATTTCAAAGGCTGAGCGCATTGTGCTGCCCGGGCAGGGCGCGTTCGGCGACTGCATGCGCGGGCTTTCCGCTTTGCCCGGCATGGTCGAAGCGCTGAACGAGGCCGTTCTCAAAAAAGCCAGGCCGTTTTTCGGCATCTGCGTCGGCATGCAATTGCTGGCCGCGCGCGGGCTGGAACACGGCACGCATCAAGGCCTGGGCTGGCTGGACGGCGAGGTGCGCGAGCTTCAGCTTTCCGATTCATCGCTTAAAATCCCGCATATGGGGTGGAATAATTTAAGGTTCGGAGGCGCGGAGGTGCGGAGGTTCGAAGCCGCCTCATCCTCCGAACCCTCGAACCTTCGAACCTTCGAACCCCTTCACCCTCTCCTTAAAAACCTCCCCCCCTCGCCCTATGTTTATTTCGTGCATTCCTATGCTTTTGCCCCGGAACAGCCGGGCGACACGCTGGCCTCGTGCGACTATGGCGGCAGCTTTACCGCCATGGTGGCGCGCGGCAACATCGCCGGCGCGCAGTTCCATCCGGAAAAAAGCCAGGAAACCGGGCTGCAGATGATTCAGAATTTCCTGGAGTGGAAACCGTGAAAAGGGATTTGGGACTGGGGATTGGGGATTAGTAAAAGCCATTTCCTGCCCGAAACTCTTATGCTTTAACTACCAATCCCAAATCCCTAATCCCAAATCCCATGATCTTATTCCCCGCTATCGATCTGAAGGACGGTGCCTGTGTTCGCCTGGTGCGCGGCGACATGGAACAGGCCGTGGTGTTCAACGCCGATCCCGCCGCGCAGGCCAAGGCCTTCGAAGCGATGGGCTTCGAAGCCCTGCATCTGGTTGATCTCAACGGCGCGTTCGAGGGCAAGCCGATCAATGCCGGGGCCGTGGAATCCGTATTGAAGGCCATTAAAATGCCGGTGCAGCTGGGCGGCGGCATCCGCAACATGGAAACGATTGAGCTGTGGCTGGGGAAAGGCGTGAAGCGCGTCATCCTCGGCACCGCGGCGCTGCAGAAACCGCTGCTGGTGCACGAGGCCTGCAAAAAATTCCCCGGGCAGGTTGCCATCGCCATTGATGCGCGCGAGGGTTACGTCGCCGTGTCGGGCTGGGCGGAAAATACCCGCGTCAAGGCGCTAGATCTGGCGCTGCGCTTTGAAGACGCGGGCGCCGCCGCCATCATTTACACCGATATCAGCCGCGACGGCGCCCTCACCGGCCTCAATGTGGAAGGCACCTCAGACCTCGCCTATGCCCTCACCACGCCGGTGATCGCCTCGGGCGGCGTGTCCAGCCTGCAGGACCTCATCGAACTGAAGCGCGAAGAGGAATCCGGCATCATCGGCGTCATTTCCGGCCGCGCGCTTTATGACGGGCGCCTTCCGGTGAAGGAAGCGCTGGAGATATTAAAAGGGGCTAAGGGGCTGGGGGGCTAAGGGACTGGGGGACGGAAAAAATAGTGTTATATTCCCCCTAGCCCCTAAGCCCCTAAGCCCCTAAGCCCCTAAGCCCCTGAGTCCCTCAGCCCCCAATGTTGACCATCCGCCTCATCCCCTGCCTTGACGTCAAAGACGGCCGCGTCGTTAAAGGAATAAACTTCCTGAATCTGAAAGACGCCGGCGATCCGGTGGAACAGGCCCGCGCCTATGATGCGCAAGGCGCGGATGAATTGTGCTTTCTGGATATCACCGCCAGCCACGAAAAACGCGCCACGCTTTATGACATCGTGCAAAAAACCGCCGAGCAAGTGTTCATGCCCCTCACCGTGGGCGGCGGGGTGCGCAGCGTCGACGACATCCGCACCCTGTTGCTGTGCGGCGCCGACAAGGTTTCCATGAACTCTTCCGCCGTGGCGCGGCCCGAACTGATAAAGGAAGGCGCGGAAAAATTCGGCAGCCAGTGCATCGTCGTGGCCATCGATGCCAGAGAAGTCACCGGCGCCCGAGCGGTTGCGCGTGAGCCGTCAGGCGAAGGCGCAGAGCGAATGGCGCAAAACAAAAACACGCATAAAAAATGGGAAGTCTTTGTAAAAGGTGGGCGCGAGAATACCGGGCGTGACGCCGTGGAATGGGCCAAACAGGTGGCCGCGCTAGGCGCGGGCGAAATTCTGCTCACCTCCATGGACCGCGACGGCACCAAGAACGGCTTTGATCTGGAACTCACCCGCGCCGTGGCCGACGCGGTGCGCGTGCCGGTCATCGCCTCGGGCGGCGTGGGCAGCCTCGATCACCTGGTAGAGGGCGTGAAACAGGGCCATGCCAGCGCGGTGTTGGCCGCATCCATCTTCCACTTCGGCACTTACACCATCAGCCAGGCCAAGCAAAAGCTGCAGGATGCGGGGTTGCCGGTGCGATTCAGTAATCAGTAATCAGAAGTCAGTAATCAGAAAGCTTGTGGTTAAGGCTTTCGCTCTATACCTTCTTTTTCTGACCTCTGACTTCTGATTACTGGCCTCTGAATGTCCGACACCCTGAACCGCCTGTTCGCCATCATCACCGCGCGCAAGAGCGGCAATCCTGAAAAATCCTACACCGCGAAGCTGCTGCGCGGCGGGCGCGAGGGCATCGCCAAAAAAATCACCGAAGAAGCCGGTGAAGCGGTGATCGAAGTCATCAAGGGCGATAAAACGCGCTTGGCGGAAGAATCAGCCGATCTGCTTTACCATCTGATGGTCGCCTGGGCCGAGGCGGGCCTGGTCCCCACCGATATCTGGGCGGTGCTGGAAAACCGCATGGGCGAAAGCGGGATGGAAGAGAAGAAAAAACGGGGCTAGGGGACTCGGGGGCTGAGGGACTTAGAGAACTAAAAATTTGGGGCTGTCGTAGATAAGCCTTAAGTAAAGCACCATTTGGTTAAAGTAAATAGTTGCTGGCGGTGTGAGCCGTAGTTGAAGCGGAACTCGCATTCTTTCAGAAACAGCGGGAAGCTTTTGCGCGGGATGCCGTTGTAT
>JACQAB010000066.1 GCA_016195205.1 Pseudomonadota bacterium | reverse complement strand
GCGGCGCTTTGGATGTGCGCGCCCGCACCATCAACGACGACATGAAGCTGGCTGCCGCCAAGGCTTTGGCGGCTCTCGCTCGCGAAGACGTGCCCGACGAGGTCGATGCCGCCTATGGCAAGCGGTTGCGCTATGGGCCGGAATACATCATCCCGGTGCCGTTTGATCCGCGCCTGATCGTCGAAATACCTACCGCGGTGGCCAAGGCGGCGGTAGCCAGCGGCGTGGCGCGCAAGAAGATCGAAAACGAAAAAGCCTTCCGCACGGCGCTGCGCGCGCGCCTCGATCCCACCGCCGACACGCTGGAGCTGATTTTCACGCGGTTGCGCAACAACCCTCAAAGGGTGGTGTTTGCCGAGGGCGAGGAAGAGCGCATGATCCGCGCCGCCATTGCCTTCCGTGACGCGGGTTATGGCACGCCGGTGCTGATCGCGCGCGAAGAAGTGGTGAAAGAACGCGTGCACCAGATGGGCCTGATCACCGGCGAGGGCATCGAGATTCACAACGCCCGGCTTTCCGCGCATAACACGCGCTATACCGAATTCTTGTTCAAGCGCCTGCAACGCCGCGGGCTGTTGCTGCGCGACTGCCAGCGCATGGTCAACCAGCAGCGCAATGTATTTGCCGCCTGCATGGTGGCGCATGGCGACGCCGACGCCATGGTCACTGGTCTCAGCCGCAATTTCGCGGTCTGCTATGACGACATTAAAAAATCCATCGACGCGCGCGGGCCGCATTCGGCCTTCGGCATTTCAGTGTGCATTATGCCGAACCGCACTATTTTCCTGGCCGATACGGCGGTGGGGCCGGCGGTCAGCGCCGGACGTATGGCCGAAATCGCCATGCGCTCGGCCGCCTTCGCCGAACGCATGGGGCAGACGCCGCGTGTGGCGATCCTTTCCTATTCCACCTTCGGTCAGGTGCATGACGAACGCGCCGCCTTCATGCGCGAAACCGTGGCCAAGCTGGACGAGTTGGAAGTAGGTTTTGAATACGAGGGTGAAATGGCGCCCGACGTGGCCCTGGATTACGATTTGATGAAGCGGCTTTATCCCTTCTCGCGCCTGAAAGGGCCGGCTAATGTGCTGCTGATGCCCAGCCTGCAGACCGCGAACATCGCCGCCAAGCTTTTGCAGAAGGTGATGGTGGCCAAGCAGGGCACGGTGATCGGCCCGTTGCTGCAGGGCCTTGAGCATCCGGCGCAGATCGTGGGCATGGGCGCCACGGTGTCGGACATCGTCACCGCCGCGGCCTTTGCCGCGCATGAGGCGATTGGCGTGGAAGAAAAACCCGCCGGGGCCAAGATCGTGAAAATCGCCTAAACCGCGGCAGATTAATTAGCGGATATGGCTGTGATGAGAAGAATGATGCTTCACGCCCGCATCGGCCGACATGCCGGAAAAATTGCCGGCAACCATGGCCAGAGCGAAAAGCAAGGTGATAAAAACATGACGCACAAGGACCTCCCTTATTTGGACCCCGATTTTAAAAAACCTTGTTTAAAGAAGGCATAACGGGACGGGAGATTATTCGTTAACGCCCGCTGCCTAACCCCTTCTTTTTCAAGGCGCTTGCCCTTAAGGCCGGGTTTTTGCTATGACAGCGGCCTTCGGTAACGCCTCAGGCAGGGCTGCCTGACGTTCCGATTGACCCTTATACGGAGAACCAAATGCCCAAGTTAAAAACCCATTCCGGGGCCAAGAAGCGTTTTAAAATCACGGCCACCGGCAAAGTCAAAGCCCAGCACAGCCGCAAGCGTCACGGCATGCGCAAGCGCCCGCAGGACATGAAGCGCAAGGCGCGCGGCACCAAGGTGCTGTTCAAAACCGACGGCGACAACATCATCCGTCATTTTTTACGCAACGACTAAACATCGGGGCTAAGGGACTCAGGGGCTAAGGGGTTGAGAAAAAGTTTAATCCCCCCGAGTCCCCCAGCCCCTCAGCCCCTAATTTCAAGGAGAAAACCATGGCCAGAGTAAAACGCGGCGTCACCACCCACGCCCGTCACCGCAAAATGGTCAAGCTGGGCAAAAGCTATCGCGGCCGCGCCAGCACCTGCTTCCGCATCGCCATCGAGAAGGTCGAAAAGGCCCTGCGCTATGCCTACCGTGACCGCCGCAACCGCAAGCGCGAGTTCCGCAAGCTGTGGATCGTGCGCATCAACGCCGGTGCGCGCCAGCACGGGTTGACCTATGCCCGCCTCATGAACGGGCTGAAGCTGGCCGGGGTGACGCTGAACCGCAAGATGCTGGCCGAAATCGCCATCGCCGAGCCGCAGAACTTCGCCGCTCTCGCCCAGAAAGCCGGCGAAGCGCTGAAAAGCCAAAAGAAAGCCGCCTAAAAAAGGGACTAGGGATCAGGGACTGGGGACTAGTAAAGTTTCTCAAGTTCCCAGTCCCCAGTCCCCAGTCCCGCCATGACGGACCTCTCCACCCTTAAATCCGAAGTCCAGCAGGCCGTCGAGGCCGCGAATGACATCGCCGCGCTGGAAGAGGCGCGCGTGTCGGCCCTGGGCAAAAAGGGCCGCGTCACCGAGCTTCTGAAAACGCTGGGCACCCTGCCGGAAACCGAGCGCAAGGATTTCGGCGCGCGCATCAACGTGCTGAAGTCCGAGCTGGAAAATTTGATCGAGGCGCGCAAGGCCAAGCTGGGCACGGCGGCGCTGGATGCGCGGCTGATGTCGGAAAAAGCCGATGTCACTTTAAGTGTGCGCCCGGAAGACAAGGGCGCGATCCACCCCATTTCCCGCACCATCGCCGATATCGTGGCGCTGCTGTCGCCGCTGGGTTTCAGCGTTGCCGAAGGCCCCGACATCGAGAGCGATTTTTATAACTTTGCGGCCTTGAACATGCCGCCTGACCATCCGGCGCGCCAGATGCAGGATACGTTTTATCTGGGGCTGGGGGACTCGGGGGCTGGGGGGTTGGAAAGCTCGAACCCCGAGTCCCCAAGCCCCCAAGCCCCCATGGTTCTTCGCACTCACACTTCTCCCGTCCAAGTGCGCACCATGCTGCAAAGCAAGCCGCCGATCCGCATCCTGGCGCCGGGACGCGTGTTCCGCCGCGATTTCGACCAGACCCACGCTCCCATGTTCCATCAGGTGGAAGGCTTGGTGATCGACGAGACTACCCATATGGGCCATCTGAAGGGCGTGCTGATGGATTTCCTGCGCGGTTTTTTCGGCGTGCCCGATTTGAAGGTGCGTTTCCGCCCGTCTTACTTCCCGTTCACCGAGCCTTCGGCCGAGGTTGATATCGGCTGCTCACGCCCCGGCGGCAAAATAAAAATCGGCGAGGGCGACGACTGGCTGGAGGTGCTGGGCTGCGGCATGGTGCATGGCAAGGTGCTGAACAATTGCAACATCGACCCTGCCAAATACCAGGGTTTCGCCTTCGGCATGGGCGTCGAGCGCCTGGCGATGCTGAAATACGGCATTCCCGATTTAAGAACCTTCTTCGAGGCCGATTTGCGCTGGCTGCGGCATTATGGGTTTTCAGTGTTGGGTGATTAGTTTTTAGTGATTGGTGGTTAGTGATGTTATTCCACTAAAAACTAATCACTAAAAACCAATCACTTGTTTCATGACCGAACCACGCTCCTTTCTCACCGGCATCTTCCATGCCGCGCTGTCATCCGTCAGCGCGGAAAAAACGCTGCCGCCGCATCTGCCGCAAGCGCCGAAAGGCCGTACCCTGGTGCTGGGCGCGGGCAAGGCCGCGGCCGCCATGGCTAAAACCACCGAGGCGCATTGGCGTGGCAAGATCGGCGGCCTTGTCGTCACCCGTTATAAGCACGAATTGCCCAC
The DNA here is from genome assembly GCA_016195205.1 of Pseudomonadota bacterium. Lineage (GTDB taxonomy): Bacteria > Pseudomonadota > Alphaproteobacteria > UBA9219 > RGZA01 > JACQAB01. The sequence goes on along the minus strand of JACQAB010000066.1, from coordinate 28,268 downwards.
GCAGAAGATCGAGGTCATGCAATCGGGTCACCCCATGCCCGACGACAATGGCGAGAAGGCCGCGCGGCGCATGCTGAAACTGGCGGGCGGGCTGGGCGCGGAGGATTTGCTTTTATGCCTGATGTCGGGCGGGGCTTCGGCGCTGCTCAGCTGCCCGGCGGAGGGGTTGAGCATGAACGACCTGCGCGCGGTGAATAAGAGCTTGTTGTCCTGCGGCGCGCCGATTGACGAGATGAATTGCGTGCGCAAGCACCTGTCGGCCATCTCCGGAGGACGGCTGGCGCGCGCGGCGGGCAAGGCGAAAATCGTCACGCTGATTATTTCCGACGTGCCGGGGGATGACCCGGCGGTGGTGGGCTCGGGCCCCACGGTGGCTGATCCGACCACGCTGGAAAACGCCAAGGCGGTCATCCGCAAATACGCTTTGAGCGTGCCGAAGGCGGTAAGCGCGCATCTGGAAAAAGCCGCAAGCGAAAGCGTGAAGCCCGGCGATGCCTGCCTGGCGCGTGCCGAAAATATCCTGATTGCAAGGCCGCAGGATGCGTTGGAAGCCGCGGCGGCTTATGCGCGGCAGCACGGGATAACACCGGTCATCCTGGGCCACCGGATTGAGGGCGAGGCGCGCGAAGTGGCCAAGGCCATGGCGGGAATTGCCTTTCAAGTGGCCGAGCATGGCCAACCTGCACTCGCGCCTTGCGTGCTGCTGTCGGGCGGGGAAACCACGGTGACGCTGAAGGGCAGCGGGCGCGGCGGGCGCAACGCCGAATTCCTGCTGGCTTTGGCGATAGCCGCGCAGGGCCATGCAAGGATTTCCGGCATCGCCTGCGACACCGACGGCATTGACGGCAGCGAGGATAACGCCGGGGCGATTTTCCTGGCCGATACGCTGGCGCGCGCCAAAACGGCCGGGCTGAAGCCCGCCGATCACCTGGCCAATAATGACGCCTATGGATTTTTCGAGAAGCTGGGCGATCTCATCGTCACCGGCCCAACGCGCACCAATGTGAATGATTTCCGCGCGGTGGTGATTACCTAGTGGCAAAAGACTGGCGGACGACTTGATCCGCGGCTTCGGCCAGGGGATGAGGCCGCTGGTTTAAATCCATCCAGCCGGGCGCGGCGGGTGGGACGCCGTCGTTGTGTAGCAAAGTGCCTGTCGTCCGCAAGATTAGTTCGCGCGGCCGGGCGCGAGTTCGGGAAAACGTCTGGCGAAGCGTTGTCTCAGGATGGTGGCCATGGCGGTGGCGTGACCATGGGCCGAAGGGCCGTCAAGCGCCATAAGGCGTTTTGAGCCAAGTTCGGGAAGATCTTCAAGGCTGCGTGGATGATTGTCGGTCCAAAACCAGAAAGACGGCCCACCCGGCCTCAGCATCACGCCAATACCGTCGCCGGCATCCATCCAGCCGGTGATCACGGCCTGGCCGTTGTCCGAGAAAACCCGGCAATAGGCCGAGTCCACAGGAAGGGTGACGCTGCGGACATATTTTGTCCGAGGCCAAGACGAAGAGACGTAAAGGCTTCACGAAAAAGCACTCTGGAACGGGGCAGGGCATCTGAAGCATACATGGAAGTCTCCTTTGTTTTAATGAGGCGTGGTAATTTTGGCTGATGGGAAGAAAACACTGCGAAGAATGGCTGCGGTTCGTTCCGCGTGGGGATTCCATGCCGCCTGTTTGTGGCCAATTTCATAAATCTGCCCGCGCTGGCCAAAGGGAATATCGCTCCGGCTTTCCGGTGCAGTGTCGGTGTGCCACCAGAAAGCCCTGTTGCCCTTGCTGGTGACAGCGACGGCTATGGGAGCACAATCTTTTGGCCTGAACCAGCCGACGACGGTCGCCTTGTTGCCGTTGGCGCGGAAATAGCGGCAAGCGGCTTCGCCTCCGGCCAGGGCGTTTACCAGCCGTGTGTCCATCGAGGGTGTCGCGCGCGCAAATCTGGAAAGAAGATAGGCGGCTACCGTTTCTTGACGGCTGTCATGACGGCCATCAGGCAGGGCGCGAGAGAGCAAGGGCATGCCTCTTTTCAGGAATAAAGAGCAGGCGGCCCAGTTCAAAGAACCGGCGCGGGATTGTGGTTCGGATTGGGGAGTGTGCATGAATCGCTCCTTAGGATAAGGTCAGGCAACGGCCTGTGCAACGGGCTATAAGGTTAAAACGGGACTCCATGAAATTCACCCTCTCCTGGCTTAAGGAACACCTCGAAACCACGGCTTCCGCCAAGGAAATCGCCGAAAAGCTCACCTGGCTGGGCCTGGAGGTGGAAAGCCTTTCCAGCCCGGTGGCGGCGTTGGCGCCGTTCATCGTGGCCTATGTGGAAAGCACCGAGAAACATCCCAATGCCGACCGGCTGAAGCTGTGCATCGTCGACACAGGGCGCGAAAAAGTTCAGGTGGTATGTGGCGCCCCCAATGCCCGTGCGGGCATGAAGGGCGTGTTCGCCGCGCCCGGCACGGTGATCCCGGCCAGCGGCACGGTGCTGAAAATCTCGAAAATCCGTGAGGTGGAATCGCGCGGCATGCTGTGCTCGGCCAAAGAGCTGCTGCTCAGCGAAGAGCATGAAGGGATTATCGAACTCCCCGCCGACGCGCCGGTGGGAAAATCTTTCGTCGACACCCAGGAGCTGGATGACGCGGTGTTCGAGGTGAAGCTCACCCCCAACCGCCCCGATTGCTTCGGCGTTTACGGCATCGCGCGCGATCTGGCAGCTTCGGGCCTGGGCAGGCTGAAACCGCGCAAAACCCAGCCGGTGAAAGGCAAATTCAAAAGCCCGCGCGGCATCAAACTGGATTTCGGCCCCGCCGACAAAAACGCCTGCCCTTACTTCATTGGCCGCACCCTTCGTGGCTTGAAAAATGGCCCATCGGTTGAGGCCCTGCAGCGCAAGCTGAAAGCGATTGGCCTGCGGCCCATCTCGGCGCTAGTCGATATTACCAACTATCTGACATTTGATGCCGCCCGCCCGCTGCATGTGTTCGACGCCGCCAAGGTGAAGGGCGATGTGCATGCCCGCCCCGCCCGTGCGGGGGAGAAGCTCCTGGCCCTGAACGGCAAGGAATATGTGCTGGATGAAAGCATCACCATCATCGCCGACGATGAAAAAGCCCTGGCCATCGCCGGCATCATGGGCGGTATGGAGACCGGCTGCACCGAGATGACCACCGAAGTGTTTTTGGAATGCGCCACTTTCGATCCCGTGCGCACTGCGCGCGCCGGGCGCAAATTGCAGATCATCAGCGACGCCCGCACGCGGTTTGAGCGCGGCGTCGACCCCGCCATCATGGTGGAAATGACCGAGTGGGCCACCCAGCTTATCCTTGAAGCCTGTGGCGGCGAGGCCAGCGAGGTGATCGTGGCCGGCGTTCTGCCCGATACAAGCCGCACCGTGTTCCTGCGCGCCACGCGCTGCAAAAGTTTCGGCGGGCTGGATGTGCCTCCTGACGAACAAAAGAAATTACTGGAAGCCGTTGGCTGTGAAGTGAAACGCAAGACCGGATTTCCCCTCCCCCTGCCCTCCGTAGCCTTGGCGAAGGAGGGCAAGGGGAGGGGAGAAGAAGGGTTCGAGGTAACATTTCCCTCCTCCCGCCCCGACCTGGAGGGCGAGGCCGACTGCGTGGAAGAGATTTTACGCCTGAGGGGATTTGATCAAATTCCGGCACTGTCTTTGCCATCTAGCAATGTCATGCCAGCGCCCTCCTTCGCTAAAGCTACGGAGGGTCTGGGCGAGCCCGTCCGCCGAAGCTTTAGCGAAGGCGGAAAGGCTGGCATCCATGGCAGAAACCTATCCGGCAGAAAGGCGGTGGCCATGGATCCCAGCATGCGCTGGGATGACGGTGTTTCTTTTGGATGGAATTTGCAACAACGCCGCCGCGAGTCGGCGCGCAAGGCCCTGGCAGCCCGGGGGCTGCTGGAGGTGGTTACCTGGTCGTTCATGCCGTCCGTTATTGCCAAGCTTTTTTTAGCGAGCGAGCGGTTGCCAGCGCAGTCGCGGTTGCGCGAAGCGCAGAGTAGTCGCGCCGAGATAAGAGCGCAGAGCGAGCCGCAACCTATTCTTCTGCAGAACCCCATCAGCGCCGAGCTGGACGCCATGCGCGGCAGTATTCTTCCCAACCTGCTGATGGCCGCACGGCGCAACGCCGATCGCGGCTTTGCCGACACCGCCCTGTTCGAGGTAGGCTCGATCTACCGCTCCGCCGCGCCCGAGGGGCAGATCATGGCTGCCTCGGGCTTACGCACAGGCCTCGCCGTGCCGCGCCACTGGGCGGTGGAGCCGCGCGCGGTAGACCTGTTCGACGCCAAGGCCGACGCGCTGGCGGCGCTGGAAGCGGTGGGGGTTCCGCTGGGCGGCCTTCAGGCGGTGGCCGAGGCGCCCGCCTGGTATCACCCCGGCCGTTCGGGCGTGCTCAAGCTGGGCGCCACGGTGCTGGCTCATTTCGGAGAACTCCATCCGGCGATCCTGAAGAAGCTGGAAGTGAAAACGGCCACCGCCGGGTTTGAGGTGTTTTTCGAGGCCCTGCCGCCGCTAAAAGAAACCGGCCCGGCCAGGCCGCTGCTCGAGCTGCCCGACCTGCAGCCAGTGCGGCGCGACTTCGCCTTCGTGCTGGACAGGGGGGTGGAGGCTGAAAAGCTGGTCAAGGCCATCCGCGCCGTGGAACGCCAGCTGATCGCCGGGGTGGAGGTATTTGACGTGTACGAGGGCGCGAATGTCGCGCCGGGGCAGAAATCGCTGGCGCTGGAAGTGCGTTTTCAGCCGCGTGAGAAGACGCTAACGGAAGCGGAGCTGGAAGCGCTGTCGGAAAAAATCATCGCCGCGGCGCACAGGGCGGCGGGAGCGGTTTTAAGAAAATAAATTTTAGCGGATGAAGGGAGAGGGAAAGAGAGAAGGGCGCGGAGCATGGAAAGTGACGGAGGCAGGCCCATTTATTTCGCCGGACCTCATGCCCGAGATGGTGGCGGCCCCGGACATCGCGCGACTCACCCTGGCTGGTTCAAGGCTTGTATCCATGGGGGCCTCGTTTGGCCTGGGCCGGGAGCGAAAGCTGGTAACATCGTCAAAGACGCCGCCACCGACAACAGTTCTTTTCGGAAATCCTAAATACACGGCCTTCTCCCGGTCACGGGGAAATATAATGTGGCGGAATCCTAGATCAAATTTTCCTGCACAAACAAGAATATTCCTGTGATCGACAAAGAAACTTTGCGTGCACTGCGGCAAAAATTACACTTTATCCACAAGCTCGTCCAGTCCGGAAATGAAACAATTCAGGGTTTATCAGGGGGTGGTAAAAAGCCACCGATTCAGGCCCTTAGACCCCCAGGCACGACTCGGCGTGCGAACAAAGGCTAATCAAAAGCCGAGTCGGAAAACTTATCAGGGGAACATCACTCCGCCGCGCATCAGCGGCAGGAGCGACATCGGGAATTGAAATTTAACGTACGCCGGGCGCGCCGGGACGAGGAGCAAAACGGTGTGTGGCGCCATTCATGCTTTGTGCGTTCGGACCTTGTGTGCCTGGTCTTGTTGCCGTAGTGGCCATTCTTGCTGCCAGAGCCGCCGCAGCTTCCCTACCATTGGGAATGCCATTTTCAATAATAACTTGTTCGCCACCTTTTCCGGTGTCGAAGATAGCAAAAGCATCTTTGTGTCGGCCCATGGAAAGCATGTTGTTCTCCTAAAAGATAAAGGGATTGATAAAGTGAAAAAAACCCTAGAACAAGTTTTGCAGTTCTCACAAGCGAATTCTTATGGTTAACAAGAAAAGTTTCCGTGCACTGCGACATGAAACGCCTCCGTAAATTTTAACGATTTCAACGCCGCATTCGTTAATATCCTGAAAATCGAAAAGTTCGGCAAGCTAACAAGCCCCCCGAAACTTGGCGCGGGGCCACCCATGTCATCCCGGGTCTCACAGCTGCCGCTCGCCCGGGATGACATGGATGAGGGCAGGCGCTTTCGCCCGGCCGACTCGCCCGCTAAAGATGGGGGGCGGAGGGATCGGCGGCGGCCTGCGCGGACCGGCACTGTTTGGCCCGGCGCGCCGACACCTGGACGATTTGCCAGGCATGGCGCGCGAGGACCAGACCCAGGGCGCGCTCAAAAAGCTTGCGATAGGAGGAAGAAACCTCCAACCGGAACCGGTCATAATGCCCAGGGGCGACTTTATAGGCGACATCCAACTGCGAGGCGGCGAGATATTCGGCCAGCAGCCGACCGGAACTGTCTTGGATGGTCCAAAAGTGAGAAAGAGGGGCCTGGCGCGAAAGAGGGCCGCGCTGAAAGGGCGGTGTGCTGACGGGAGGAGTCGCTGGCACGGTAAGAATCATGCTATTTATAAAGGGTTTTTACAAGAAAATTTTCAGAGTCGGCGCGCGGCGGCATGGAAATTTTTTGTTAAGGAGCCCGTCTGGAAAAATTATTTCCCCTCCCTCTGAGGGAGGGGATAAAGGGGTAGGGTCAGAAGATTGCGGCGAGCTTAAACGGTAGGGCTTTGAGAAACGTCACGCTCCACCCCTCTCCCCTAGCTCCTCCCTTCCGCCTCCGCCAAAGCTTCGGCGGACGGGTTCGCCCAGACCCTCCTTAGCTTTAGCGAAGGAGGGCAAGGGGAGGGGAATCCGGGCAGCGCTTGAGGAAAAATTTTTCTCTAAGACGCGGAGCTGTTGAAGCAAGAAATCCTTCTCTCACGGGGTTTTTTGCACTTCATTTTTTCACGCCATTCGCTCTGTGCTCTCGCCTGACGGCTCATGCACAACCACTCGGGCGCGGCTGCTCTGCGCTTCGCATAACCGCGACTGCGCCCATGGGGACACACCCGGGTGGATTCACAAAAAAATGTCTCTCCACCCAAAATTTTTATTGAATTTTCATGAATGGAGCTTATTTAATAACTTCGAACGCGCACGTACCCCTGGCCCTCTGGCGTTTATGTGGCGACGCGTCTCTTTTAGTTGGTTGGCGGCCGGATGCCTTAAGTCCGGTACCGATTGATGAGGAGACACCAGATGGGCGACAAATCCCTGCCTGTTTACGAATCAGAGCCTCCTGGACCGGAAGGGTCCAGCCGCTTCTACGATTCATCTTCTGAAAACCTCATGCCCTCCGGGCCTGAGCCGGGCGTTTCCGCGCCTTCGGGCAGCCGCCGCGCCGCTTTGGCTGCCAGGGCGCTTTCCCGTCCGCTGCCGTTGGGCAGCAGTACCGGCCTGTCTTACGAAGCCACCCAGGCCTATGTGGCCGAGGCCCGCCCCGAAAAACCCACCCATCTGGTGCGCCGCCATGTGATCCACTCAGCGGTCCAATGGTTCCTCAGCCATTTCCCCGGCACCGTCATGTATGCGGTGAAGGCCAACCCCACGCCGCTGGTGATCCGCCAGCTTTGGGCCTCGGGCCTGCGCCACTTTGACGTGGCGAGCCTGGCCGAGGTGGAACTGGTGGCCGGGCTTTGCCCCAAGGCGCGGATGCACTTCATGCATCCGGTCAAAAGCCGCGAGGCCATCCGCAAAAGCTATTTCCACTACGGCGTGCGCGACTTCGTGATTGATAGTCCGGCGGAGCTGTTCAAGCTGCTGGAAGAAACCCGCGGCGCCAAAGACCTGGGCATCATCGTGCGCCTGGCGGTTTCGGGCGGGCACGCGTTTCATTCCCTCGCGGGCAAATTCGGCGCGGCCAACCCCCTGGCGGCGGAATTGCTGTCGCAAGCGCGCAAGGTGGCCGCGCGCTTCGGCATTGCCTTCCATGTGGGCCAGCAAACGATGAACCCCGAGGCCTATGCCACCGCCCTGGCCCAGGTGGGCGAGGTGATCCAATTGGCACGAGTCAACCCCGACATCGTCGATGTCGGCGGCGGCTTCCCCGTAAGCTTCACGGGGCTGACCCCGCCTTCGCTGGCCTCCTACATGCAGGCCATCACCCTGGGCGCCGAAGCCCTGAAGCTGCCCAAGAAAACCAAGCTGTGGTGCGAACCGGGCCGCGCTTTGGTGCAGGAATCGGGCTCGCTGGTGGTGAAGGTGGATCTGCGCAAGGAAAACCGGCTTTACATCAATGACGGTTTATACGGCGGCTTGTTCGACGCCAGCATCAGCCGCCTCACCTATCCGGTGCGCCTGATCCGCCCCGACGCGCCCACGCCCTCAAGCAAAATGGCCAAGTTCACCCTGCTGGGCCCAACCTGCGACAGCATCGACGCGCTGAAGGTGCCCGTCAGCCTGCCCGCCGACGTGGAAGAAGGCGACTGGATCGAAATCGGCCAGACCGGCGGCTACAGCGCCGCGCTGCAGTCCAGCTTCAACGGCTTCGGCGCCTCGGCCCATCCGGTCGAAGTGCGCGACGCCCCGCTGCTTTCCACGCCGGGCTTCTGGCAGGAAAGCGAGCCCACCTTCGACGGCGACGGCAAATCCGCGCCAAGCTTGGTGGGATTCTAAAAATATCTGCCATTTAAGGGAGCCCTCCCCACAAGCAATGTCACCCCCGCGTAGGCGGGGGTCCACGATAGGCCAGAAGCCGTAGCCTGTGGCTTTCGTGGATACCCGCCTACGCGGGCATGACTATTCTATTTGAAGGTATAAAGCTCATAATTCAGATTGACCCCAGGTTGAGTCAGGCCATAAGTTCGTCCGGCATTTCAGGAGAGCTATATGGATGTAAGAAATAATCGCACCGATAAGGATTTTGCCAGGCTGACAAGCCTGTTCTGCGTCACCTCCAACGTGATGGTTTTCGAAGGACGCAGCCACTGGGGAGAATATCTTCGCTATGAAGCCGGCAGGCTGGGGCCGTGGCTTAAAACCAGGGCGTTTGCCTTGGGCCAGAAAGCATATCTGGTGAGCCGGGACAGTGCCCAGGCGGCCGCGTTACGGAGGGTACTTGACCGAGCTGAGACCAATGCCCGGTTTCTGCTTGCTAAGGGATGGCCACCGCACCGGCTGGCGGTCGCAATCACTTCTAATGCCACACCGGTCGAGGTTGCCAACGCGCTTGACGTAAGCAACCGGGAGGGGTTTTCTAACCTGGCCACGGTATACAGAGCGAAAAAACAGATCATGGCCACGCTCTGATCGGTCTTTAAATGCAACCCGCGCTGAAACAGAACCCGTCTTCGCCTGCGTCCATCCCCGCTGAATGGGCCCCGCATAAGGCCATCTGGACGGCCTGGCCGTGGGACCCTGAGGCGTGGTTCGAGGCGCTTTCAGGGGCGCAGGACGAGGTGGAAGCCATGATCCGCGCCTTGTCAGGCGGCGATCACGTAAAAGTGCTGGCCTGCGGCGGCGGGCTGCAAAGCGCCAAGGAAAGATTGAAGGGTATCGCCGAAATTTTTGAAATTCCCTATGGCGATACCTGGCTGCGCGATACAGGGCCAATATTCGGGACTCGGGGACTCGGGGGCTTGGGGGCTCGGGGAAAATTGGATTTGCCAGCCCCCCAGCCCCCTAGCCCCTCAGCCCCCATTGCGCATCTATTCAAATTCAACGGCTGGGGCGGGAAATTTATTTACCCGGGCGATGAAAGCGTGAATGAAAAAATCGCCGCTGCCGCAAATATTCCAACGCAAAAGCATGATTTCATTCTTGAAGGCGGTTCGCTGGAATTTGACGGCAACGGCCTGTGCCTCACCACCCGCCAATGCCTGCTGAATCCCAACCGCAACAAGGGCTGGACGGAAACTGCTGCCACTGAAGCGCTGAAAACCGCGCTGGGCTTCGAGAAAATCCTGTGGCTCGAGCGCGGCTTGCCCGCCGACCACACCGACGGGCATATCGACAACCTGGCGCGCTTTGTCGCCCCCGGCAAAGTGGTCTGCCAGCACGCCAGCGGCGCGGATGACCCGAACGCCGCAGTCTTGAAAGAAATTGAAACCGCGCTGCGCGGCATGAATCTGGAGGTGATCACCATTCCCTCGCCGGGTCGGATCGACAGCGAGGTGCCGGAACTGCAGGCCGCCAGCCATATGAATTTCATCATCGGCAATAAAACCGTGGTGGTGCCGGTGTATAACGCGCGCGGCAAGGAGGCGGTGTCGGCGCTGAAGCCCCTGTTCCCGGGGCGCGAGGTGGTGGGTTTGCCCTCGCATGCGATTTTAAGCGGCGGCGGCTCGTTTCATTGCATCACGCAGCAGGAGCCCGAGTAGTGAGTAATGAGGAGTGAGTATTGATTCACTCCTCATTACTCACTACTCATTACTCCCATGACAAGAACCCTTACCCTCGGCGTTATCCAGGCGCGTTTTGGCGAAGACATGAACGCTAACATCGCCAAGGTCGAGCATTACCTGGAGAAGACCGCCAAGGCCGGCGCGCAAATCGCGCTGCCGCCCGAGCTGTTTCAGGGCCCCTATTTCTGCGTCACGCAGGATGAAAAATGGTTTGCCCAGGCCTATCCCGCGGCGGAGCATCCGGCGGTGCAAAAACTGCAGCCGGTGGCCAAGGCGTTGAAGTTGGCCGTGCCGGTGTCGATTTTTGAGCGCGACGGCCCGCATTACTATAACAGCGTGGCGATGCTGAACGCCGATGGCGCGCTGATGGGCGTTTACCGCAAAAGCCATATCCCCGACGGGCCGGGCTATTGCGAGAAATTTTATTTCCGCCCGGGCAACACGGGCTACAAGGTGTGGAACACGGCGCATGGCGCGGTGGGCGTGGGCATCTGCTGGGACCAGTGGTTTCCGGAATGCGCGCGCGGCATGGCGTTGCTCGGCGCGGAAATTCTGCTTTACCCCACGGCGATCGGTTCCGAACCGCAGGACGCCGGTTTAGACACGCGCGATCCCTGGCGGCGCGCCATGCAGGGCCATGCCGTCAGCAACGCCATGCCGGTGGCGGCGGCGAACCGCGTGGGCACCGAAAAAATTTCTGGCCAGGCGCAAAGCTATTATGGGTCGTCTTTCATTTGCGACCAGCGTGGTGAGGTAGTAGCCGAGTTGGATGGCATCCAGGAAGGCGTGATCACCCAGCGCTTCGACCTTGATTTCCTGCGCCAATGCCGCGCTTCGTTTGGGTTTTTCCGCGACCGCCGCGAGGATTTGGGCCCGAAACTTAAAGAAGTAGACCGTTAATTTTTGGAATGATTAAGACTGTTTACGAGCCGCTGGGTTTCGTTTAATTTTCCCGGCATAGTCAATTCATTTGGAGCAAAAAATGCCGAAAGCCAGCGCGACTACCGCCATACCCATAGAAGACATCGAAATCCTTCCCAGCGTCTGGAAATATCTTGCTGCGGCAAAAATTGTTGTCGATGAACCGGCCATACAAGCGTTGAAGAAAAGCGCATTGACGGAAATACGGCGCATTCCCACCGGTCATACCGACCGGCTTCTTACCCTGAAAATTGGAGTCAGAAACCAGGAAGTTTTTCTTTCCACCTATGAGAATAAACGCCGTTTCAGCAGCACCCGCATTCCTTTTTACGCATTGCGCGATGCGCTTCCTGTTTTCCGGGCCTCGGCAACTACGCCTAGCAAGGTGCTGAAAAAAACACTGGAACAGTTGAGGGCCACGCTCACGAACAAACAGGCTCTGCCGGATGTTCAGCTTTCCCTCGTTCTGGAACTGGTAAGTGAAATATTTCCCTACGGTCCCGAGCGCGTTGATTTTACCCGCTCCCAGGGCGGGTTGTTTCCGGGCTATAACCCGCCAAAAACGGGCGGCGTACCGGTTATCTGATGGGACCTAAAGCCACTTGGCCTCGGGCGGCAGGGACATGAGCACGGCGTCGACATTGCCGCCGGTCATCAGCCCGAATTTGGTGCCGCGGTCATAGACCAGGTTGAACTCGGCATAATGCCCGCGCCACACCAGTTGCGCCTCGCGTTCTTCCGGCGTGTAACTTTCAAACAAATGCCGCCGCGCGATGGCCGGATAGGCCTTTAGCACCGCCTCGCCCAGGGCCTGGACCAAAGCGAAATCAGCCTCCCAGTCGCCGCGGTTCAGATCGTCAAAAAACACCCCGCCCGCGCCGCGCGGCTTTTTGCGGTGTTTGATGGTGAAATATTCATCGCATTCCTTTTTCCAGGCGGGGGTGTCGGTGCCGCAAACGCGCCCCAGCGCGGCGTGGAAGGCTTCAACATCCTGCGCATCGGGGAAAACCGGATTCAGATCAGCCACGCCGCCGAACCAGCCAAAACGCGTGGCGATGTGCCGCGTGTTCATATGCACTGCGGGAATTTTCGGGTTGCGCGGATGCACCACCAGGCTGATTCCGGCGGCCCAGAACGCGCCGTCTTCATATTCTTGGCGCGACTGCTCTGCGCTTCGCGCAACCGCGACTGCGCCATCGGCACCCGGGATTTGTGCGCGAAACTCTTTTGAAAATTGCCCGAACACTTCCGACGCATTCACGCCGGCCTTTTCGAATACCTGGCCTTTGAGCAGGGCCATGTTGCCGCCACCGCCGGGCACGTTATCGTGGGTTTCACGGATCCAATCCTTGCGTTGGAATTTTTGTACCGCTCCACCTTTTTGTGTGGCATATTCCTGCTCGATCTCTTCCAGCGCCACGCAGAATTGCCCCTGTAATTCCGTGAACCAACACGCGGCACGCTGTTTCTGCGCGGGCGTGGGCAGACTTTGCGGGGTCGGTTTAAGACGCAGCTGGTTCATGCCCGGAATTTACCACGGTTTAAAAGCATTTACAGCCCGTGCGCAAGGCGCTAGAACAGCGCTTCTTTAAACGATCGGCGGTTGCGCGGTAAGCGCAGAGCCTATCGCTAAAGAAGGCGACCGGTGGTTGCGGGAACCGCAGAAACCTGTCGCTAAAGACGAGCGGGCAATTAGCTCAGTTGGTAGAGCAGCTGACTCTTAATCAGCGGGTCACAGGTTCGAGCCCTGTATTGCCCACCATTTTTCAATAGGTTACGCCGATTTTGAGGGGTTGATGCAAATCAGCCCCTCCTCTGGGCAACATCCGGGGCAACACTTTTTGTGTCGAGCTTAATAAAATTTTTCATGATCCCGGCAACTTAATCACCCAGTCCGACGGAGCAAGGCAGGTGGTGTCCTTGCAGGCTTGCGCCCGGACAAGAAGGCGGAGATTTTTTGCGTCCTTGGGCGCTCGCGCCTCTATGGAGATGAGAATCTTTCCTTCATAGATTTTAATATGACCCAACGGGGTTGTCATAGCCGTGGCTTCGGGGTAATGGACAGCTTTTATGACCAGCGCTCCTGAATCTTCGCGTAAATCCGCCGAGGTGGAAACCAGAAAATCCAGGCTGGCGGGATTGGCATTAACATGCCAGCCGGGAGCAACATCCAGTTCCGCCGTCACGCGAAGCTGATCAGTGTTACGTTTGACCGCGTTTTCAGGAACGCTGACTTTCACCCATGTCATGGTTGACATGGCGTCCTTATCGGCTGCGACCGCAACATTCTGCATGCTGGTTGTGTCGGCTACCGGCGCGGCGTGATCCAGACGCAGCAAGGCATGCACCAAATGGGTATAGCTTCGGGGATTGGCTTCTATCGCCATGCCGAAGGCCTTGAGCATATCTTCCGCCTGCTGTTTCCATTCGGCCTTGCCCGTAAGTTCGTATAAGTCCAGAAGGACCTGTGCCATGATGGCATTGCCGGAAGGAATGGCCGAATCTTCGGCGTTTTTCATGCGCACCAGCAACGCCTCATTCCCATCGGTATAGAAGTACCCTCCGCCTTCCTTATCCCAGAATATTTCCTTGGCCTTTTGCGCAAGTTTTTCCGCCTCGGCAAGATAGCGCCCGTCTTTCGTCGCGTGATAAGTAGAAACCAGCCCTTGAATAAGGAAGCTGTAATCTTCAAAGAACGCAGGAGTCTGGGCCTTGCCGCCGCGCCACATGCGCAGCAACTCCCCGTCCGGGGTGCGCAGATGGGCCAGCACGAAATCCGCCGCTTTCTTTGCGGCTTCCGTATATTTTTCCTCTTTTAACTCCATCCCGGCGCGGGCCAGGCTGTCGATCATCAAACCATTCCAGGCGGTGATGATCTTGTCGTCCAGACGCGGCTGTTGCCGTTTATCGCGGGCCTTGCGCAGGGTATCCATGATAGGTTGCATCCGGGCAAGGACTTGCTCGGATGAGACTTTTTCCGCCGCCGCGATTTTGGCAACCGGCTGTTTCAGATAAAGGATTTTCCCGTCGGTGTTCTTGTGCCCCGGTATGTGGGGAATGTCGGCCAAGCCGTAATACCGGCTCAGCCAGACATAGGATTTTTGATCGAGGATTTTCTGCAACTCCGCTTCCGTCCAGGCGTAAGAAGCGCCTTCCGCTCCATCCGTTTCGGCATCCAGCGCCGAGTAAAGGCCACCCTCCGGATGGGTCATATCTCTCAACACGAAATCGAAGGTGCTGGCCGCGATGCCGCGGTCAAGAGGCGCGTTCGAGAAAGAATAAAGTTCCGTATAGGCACGGCCAAGCAGGGCCTGATTGTAAAGCATCTTTTCAAAATGCGGGATGCGCCATTCGGCGTCGGTGGAATAGCGGTGGAACCCGCCGCCGACCTGATCGTAAATCCCGCCCTCGGCCATTTTAGTGAGCGTGAACTGCGCCATCTCCAAGGCACGGGCATCATTGTTCATCCGGTAAGCCGCCAGCAGGAACAGCAGGGCATCTTCATTGGGAAATTTCGGGGCCTGATAAAAACCGCCCAGATGGCTATCGTAATTATTCCGAAAATGATCGAGCAGGGTTTGGACAGTGTTTTGATCCGGTAAGGCCGTGGCAACCTGATGGCTTTCCCCCTGCTTGAAGGAAACAATCGCGGCGCGCACACGCTCCGCCTGTTCCTTGATTGCTTCCGGGTTTTTTGTCCATTCCTCGTGGATGTGCTTGATGAGCGTCGCAAAGCCAGGACGATAAGACGTATCTTCGGGCGAAAAATAAGTTCCGGCGAAGAATGGCTTGAGATCGGGCGTGACGAACACATTGTTTGGCCAGCCGCCGCTTTGCGTCATCAGTTGGGTGGCGGTCATATAGATTTCATCCACATCCGGGCGCTGTTCGCGGTCGATCTTGATGCTGATGATGGAATCATTCATCAGCTTGGCGATGGCCTCGTTCTCGAATGTCTCGCGCTCCATCACATGGCACCAGTAGCAGGTGGAATAGCCGATGCTGAGCAAGATAGGCTTGTTTTCCTTGCGCGCCTTGGCAAAAGCTTCTTCGCCCCACGGATACCACTCCACCGGATTATAGGCGTGTTGCAGCAGATAAGGGCTGGTTTCGTTAATCAGGCGATTAGGTTTTTGTTTTTCCGGTTCCATTGCATGGGCCGCCATAGAGATCACGATCGACGCCCATACTATAAAAAAACCGGTCCTTCTCATAGCTTGCCCCGCTCATTACTTTCCAAAGCACGGGCTTGCTGCACCGGCGGGCAGGGCACAGAACCGTAAGAGCAGAACACGCAGCAATCTCCCTGTTTGGGACGCAGCACGGCCTGACAGCCCTGACAATCATAGAAAAACTGGCAGCTATCCACCGGCATGATCTCCGTTTTCTGGTAGCCGCAATGCGGGCAGGTGATGGTGGATTGGGATTTTACAGACATTTTTTCTGTGAACAATTCCTATGGCTTCACCGAGGATGGATACCCCGCCTCCGTGGTGGCCTTGATAAGGGCCTCGGCGTTGGTTTTATCAGGATCGAAAGTCACCGTCGCGGTTTTATCCCAAAAATCAACATTTGCTTTCGTTACACCGGGCACTTTCTCAAGGGCTGCGCTAACCGTGAATGGACAAACAGGGCAAGTCATTTTTTGCACATCGAGGGTAAGCGTTTGCGGAACCGCCGCGCTGGCGGCGAAAGATAGCAGAACGAACATGATGGTTAGCAACAATCGGCGCATGGTGTCTCTCCTTTCAATAAAATAACGGGGCAAGCCAGGGCGCGGCGAGCAGACCAAGCAAAAGCGGCGCTACAATCCAGAATACCAGGCGCTGACGCTTGGCGGTGCGGGGGTCGGCGCAAGGGCTACCGGGAACGCAAGTTTTGGGCGCAAAATATAGCTTGTGAAAAGCCACACCAAGAAACAGCAGCGTCAGGCCCACGAAAACGGGGCGGTAAGGCTCAAACGCCGTCAGGGAACCAATCCAGGCCCCGCTAATACCCACGGCCAGAAGCGCCAAAGGAGCGACACAGCATAGAGAAGCTCCTATGGCTGCCAATACGCTTCCAAAAAGCGATTCCTTCCAACCCAGTTGCGGCGTCATGATGGATTTTTGTTAAAACCAGTGAAACGCGAAATGTCCTAAAAGCGGGATGGCTATAACCATCATCGCCAGCATCAGTTTTTCATGGATGCAGGGGCCACTCTTGGCTCGGCACGCGCCGGATTTGCACATCATGGACATGAACTTTCTCCCTTGGATTGGTATGGTTTTCTCAAGCCATATCGCATGGCCTTTCATTGTTATTCGGCGGCACGGCCCGCTTGGTTACACCGATTTTTTCACCCTTTCCGTATGGGCGAAGAAGCCCTGCCCGATCCATTTCGGCAGCCACGACCGGATTTTTTCTGCCAAGGCAGCGGCAGCGTAAATGTGCGAAGCCAGCGCCGTTTCAATAGCGGCGCTGAAACTTTCTCCGTGGCCAAGGGCGCTTAACACCTGATATTCGGCTATCTCAAGTTGCTGCCGCTTCACTTCGTTATCGTGCCGGTAAAGGTAGAGATGGGCCGGGCGTTTCTGAATATCTTTTTCTGCTTCGCCCTTTTTGTAGGCCTGTAAATAAGCTTCCGCGTCATAGGCAAGCCGGATGAGCATCCCGGCAGAACGTAATGCAAAGCTCATACGGCCAAGGCTTTCGGCATCGAGGCTGCCAAAGCTTTCAAAATCCATCGGCGCGCTTTCCGGCAGCATAAAGACTTCTGCCATCACGCCTTCCAGTTCCGCCAGCGCATGGGCGGCTTCATCCTCACAAGCTTGTGCGACAAAACGGCGGAAGGCGAAGGGGTAGTGATCGAGATTATAGGAACACGAAGGCGTTTTTTTCACATAGGCGGCAACCAGCCCATTCATCCGCTCTTCACCCAGATAATGGGCAAGACAGGGATAATCGGAGCGCACCGCCTGCGAAAGCCTTATCCGGTAGCCTTCGATATAAATACCAAGCAACGCGGAGGCTGAAAGCCGTGGGTTTGGCCGCACCAACGGGGCCGCAACCCCGGCATCGCCGCTGATGATGGAATCCTGCACTTTCTCAAGCATATTCGTGTAAGTCATGACGGGCGCGTTTGGAGGGAGTTTTGTTTTGAATAAATGCGCGGGCCTTCTCCATTTCAGCAAGCAGGGTTGCCAACGGCGGGATATTTTCATCCCACTCGATCAGCGTGCTGATACTGCCTTTTTGCGCGATGGTGGTGGCGTATAAACCCCATACATCCTCAATCACGGGCGCGTCATGCGTGTCGACGATATGCGTTCCCTTATTCTTGTGTCCGGCCAGATGGATTTGGGCGATGGCTTCGGCGGGAATGGCGTCGATATAGGTTTTCGGATCAAAACCGTGATTGAAGGCGCTGACGTAAACATTGTTCACATCCAGCAAAATCCCGCAGCCGGTGGCTTTCGCCAACTCGCGCAAAAAATCCCACTCCGCCAGTTCGGATTGCCGGTATTCAAAATAGGTCGAGGGATTTTCAAGTACGATGACGCGCCCAAGGCGCTCCTGCGCCTCGTCCACACGCGCAATGACATGGCGCAGGGCTTCCTGCGTATAGGGCAAAGGCAACAGATCGTGGGTGTTATGGCCGCCCAGCCCGGTGAAGCAAAGATGATCGGAAAGCCATGCCGGTTTTATAAAATCCGCCAGTTTTTTTAGTTTGCGCAGATATTCCTGGTTCAATGGATCGGGGCTGCCGATGGACAGTGAAACACCATGCATCACCAGCGGGTAATCACAGCGCAGATCGGCAAGATAATCCCAATAGCCTTGATGGGCATCGATGAAATTTTCCGAGATGATCTCGAACCAGTCCACATCAGGCTGTTCGCGCAAAACCTGTTCATAATGCGGGGCGCGAAGGCCAAGCCCGAAGCCAAGATAAGGATAAGCAGAATGATTCATGATAAAGCCGGAAAGACATGGCCCTGTTCAGGCCATGCCCTTCCAAAAGCCTTACTCAGCCGGAGCTGCTTCGGGGGCTGCCAGAGAGCCGCCCAGCTTTTCGCACTGGCCTTTGTTGACCACCTTGAAATCGCCCGGATCATAGTTCTTCGTGGAATGACCGGCACAGGAGTGCGAGCCGCTCATGGATTTGCAGTCATTTTTTCCTGCCTTGGCGATGCCGTAACATTTTTCCTTGTTGGGCATGTCGGCGGCATAAGCGCTTCCGGCCATACCAGCGGCCAAAACCCCCGCCAAAGCGGCGCATAGAACGGTCTTATTCATGATTTTCTCCTTGAGGATGGTTGTTAACGGCAAGCGAAGAGTGCCTGCATAATTTTCTATTCGTGCCCTGAGAGAAAGCGGTTACACGCTACCAAGATAAAAATTTCCTGCCCAAAAAGGCGCCAACAGCCGCCAGCAGCAAGATCGGCAGGAAATGCCATAAGGCCAGATGCGAGATAGCATCGTTTTTTTCCACGAATTTAAGCACCAGGTGCCCGATGCTCGACGCTGTTAGCAGGGATACGGCCCCGGCAAGGATCGGGTGGGTGGTGGCATGGCGGTGCAAGATATGAAACATCCAGAACCCCGGAATAACGGCAAACATGCTGATGCATAAGGCGCAATCAACGCCGCCCATCTTAACGGCAGGCAGCGCCACCATTTCCGGATGCACGAGTTGGTAGCCGAGCAGCGCAGAATAAGCCGCCAGCGGCAGGAGCGGCGCATAAAGCATCCAATGCCTTTGACACATATCGGGAAAGCAGAGGCAGACTGCGACAAATGCCGAAGTGACAATCAGGGCTATCAAGAGAATTGTTTCCGCAAGGAACAATGGCGAGGCCAGTTGCAGGGCAAGATCATCACGGGGAGCCATGAACAGCACCATCAAAAACGTTCCCACCACCGTCACGGCAAGCCAGCCCAGCAAAAGGCGCATGGGCTGCGCTGTTTTAACCGGCGTAGCCGTAGCTAAAATACTGCCTATGGTTTCATCGGTTTTCGACATTTCTTCTACGCTTTCAGATGTTTGCGGAAAATCTTGTAGCTCCGGTGCGCCGCGACTTTCACCGCCGAAACGCTCATTTTTAACTGTTTGGCAACCTCCCGCACGCTTTTGTCCTGCCGGTACATCAATTCAAGGATTACCTGCTGCCGCTCCGGCAAGGTCACAAGTATCCTTCTTATATCTTCGTTACCATGAAGGGTTTCGGTTATGTCCGTGCTCAAAATATTTTTTAAATCCTCAATATCGGCCATTTCATCGAAAGAATGGCCGTAATGCCGCCGCCAATGGTCATGCATCCGGTAGCGGGCAATGGCCATAACCCAGGGCATCAGCGGCCTGGCCGGATCGTAGGTATGGCGGGCCTTATGAATGGAAAGCAAAATCTCCTGCATCACATCGTCGCGGTCTTTGGCGGGGAGCTTCCGGCCAAGAAAAACGGTTAACCGCTGGCTAACAAGGCGCAAAACCCGCTCATAGGCCTTTCTGTCTCCCGCAAGAGCAAGAGACATGAGGATTTCCAGCCGTTCATTCCCGGTTTCAGGATTTAAAGGGTTCTTTTCCGTATTCATGTAACCAAAACGATGCCTAAACCGAAGGAACTAAAGATAACGAACGACGCGAAGGGAAACCGCGCCATGCATCCAGCCTGCGTCAAAGCCGCCACCCGCATCCTAGCCATGTTGCAGGAATTGGGAAATCTCGTTCTTTTGGCGGCAAGGCTATGGATGGCCAAGATTTTCTGGCAATCCGGCATGGTGAAGATAGAGGATTGGGGTAACACTCTCTATCTCTTCAAGGAAGAATATCACGTTCCCTTGCTGCCGCCTTCACTTGCGGCGCTATTTGCCACCAGTTTCGAGTTGGCTTGCCCGGTGCTGCTGGTGCTGGGACTTGGAGCGCGACTTGCCACCCTGCCGATGCTGGCGATGGTTGCCGTCATCCAGTTCACCTATGACAGCAACATGGAGCATTTCTACTGGGCGATGCTGCTGGCCACCCTCCTGTGCTTCGGCCCCGGCAAGCTGTCGCTGGCTCATTTCATCAGGGCTAAGCTCCTAAAGTATAAATCCTAATCACTTCAAAAAACTCAGTGTAATTTCCGTGTAATCGTGCCAAGAAAAGGCGGGTTTCCGAGGGATTTTTAGAGAACAAACGGGATAGGCGATTCTTCCCTTTATCGAACTGAATCAAATTGTTGAGATTGAAATCGAAAAATTATAGAAAGCTATGGGCGGGGCTCTTAATCAGCGGGTCACAGGTTCGAGCCCTGTATTGTCCACCACGCTTCGCAAGCGGTAGCGCGCGAAGCGTGCCCGGCGTAGCCCGAAGGGCGAAGACGGGCTTCCTGCCGCAGCTACGCGTGGCGCGGCCATTCTCTTTTTAGCTCAAGCTGGAAACTTATCCAATCCGGTGCGTCCCGTTGAACATGGGATGGTCGAATTCGGTTCCGCCGGGTGGCGAGCTGAAGATATGCAGCGGCAGCACCAGCAGCGAATTATCGTCCGTTTCAAAATGATGCGGGCACATGGGATGCAGAATGATCGACATTCCCGGCACCAGCTCCTGCTTTTCCACCCATTGCTCCATGCCGACCAGCGAGCGCCCGCGCCCCTCCAGCACATGCACCACCCGCGCGGTGGAATGGATGTGATGCACCTGTTCGCTGCTATGCGGCGGCATATGCAGCAGCTGAAGCGTGGGATCGCCAATGCGGTCGGGCGTGAACACCTGGCGGGTCGAGCAGCCATTCACATAAGGCAGATAGGTGGAGCGGCCCACCGCGGTCGAGCGCAGGGCCGGCGCATAGCCGCGGATCACGGTGGTGATAAGAGTAGACTGAATCTTGCAGGGGCCCGGCTGCACATGCGCCATGCCCTTGCCGTCGTAGGTATAGGCGCAGTCGCCTTTTTCCACGTTCACCAGATACGTGCCGATATAGGTGGTGTAGGTGTAAAGATCGCCGTCGCGTGAACCTGAGATGACCTGCTGCCCCGGGTGGTAATATTCGACGCCGAACTTTTTCTGCGCCTCGGTTTGCTGGGGCGCGCGGGTGTTCTGGCTCATTCTTAGGTCGTCCATTTTGCCTCCTGCCCCGGGAGCAGGGGCCAGGCCTATGTTTGCGACATAAAAATTGATAATTCCTTTATAGGGTAGGCCTTTGTTTACGCTCGCGTCTTTCCGGCTGTTTATGAGGACAGACCCTAGGTTCTCAGCTTCTCCAGCTCGCTGCCGAGCAGTTCATTGGCCTTGTCGAAATGGTCGTCTTTCAGCAATTGCCGGACACTGGATTCCAGGTGGTTTAAATAGGCGATCACGGTGCGGTAAGACTCGTATTGCAGCCATAATTTGGTGACCAGGGCGTCGGGCGTGAGCCGGGCTTCGCTGGTTTCGAGCAGCGACGTGATAATGGCGCAGTTTTCCAGGCTGTTGGTACGGCGGTATTCGCGGATTTCATCCAGCAGCAGAATGTCGGCCAGCGCCTGACCCAGCGAATTGTCGGTGTATTTTGATTTGTGGTTGTTCGCCAGGGTGTTCAGCCCGCCGATAATCTGGATTTTCTTGACCAGATTGATGCGCTCGTCCCAGTCCGCGGGCGAGTCGCCCTCCACGGTGTAAAAGCCTTCCTGCTGGGTATAGCCCACGTTGCCGCGCTGGACCATTTCATTCAGGGGAATGGGCGCAGCCTCATTGATGATGTACCATTTTGTCCTGCCCACGCTGGCGGGTTTGTTAAAAAGCGTTTGCGGTGTCCAGTAGATGATGCGCTCGCGGAAAAGATAGATGCAAACACTCATCGCACATACTCCAGGGCTTCTTCGCGGGTAAGATGTTTAAACGACGTATCGGTGGCTTCGTAAAAGCCCGTACAGCGCCAGATCTGAAACAGGCTACCCACCTTGGGCTTTCGAATGTAATCGGAAAATCCGGTTGCGCCAACGATATATTCTTTGGCCGCCAGTTTGTAGGATTCGTAGAGCTTGCCGATTTTTTTATCGTGATTGTCGAGGCTCCAGCGCTGCCACCCCGGCGTATCATAAAAATGTTTGATCTTCTTGAAGGATTCCCTGGCATTGCGCCAGGGCTTATTGGACAGCAGGCGGTATTTCACGTGCTGCCATTTGTTGGTGAAGTTGAACCACCAGATCCAGTCAAAGCTTGTCCGTATCGGGAACGGGCAGGCGCTAAGCGTTTGTTCGTAGCGGGTGAGGAAACCGCCCACGATCTCGGGCGGAAAAATCTTGGCATAGATGCCGGGCATGACCTGTTGCCAGGGCTGGTGGATGGCTTCATCGCCATGCATGTGGAAAATGTTGCGGATGATGTCCGAGCCGAAAAGCTGGTCGCCATGCTCACCGGTGACCACATAGCCGCGGTCGCAGTAATATTCGATGTGCCGGAAAGAGGGAAGAATGCGTCCCTTGAATTTGTCGACGATGACGTTCCAGAGCTCGGGGAATTCGCTGACGCTGTGATGCGAGGCCAGGATATGAACGCGTTTCAGTTCTTCGGGCGACCAGGTTCTTAGAAATGCCACCACCGCCGAGGAGGAGTCGACGCCGCCGCTGTACATAATGTAGAGCGGCCCGTCATAGGCCTTCATTTCATGGGCGCGTTCTTCCGCCACTTCGCCGAAGCTTTTGCGGGTGGAGGGAAGCTTAAGAATATCGGCGATGGGCTCGCAGCAAAGCGTGTAATGAAAAGGATCAATCTGATCCAGCAGGACGCGGTTGACCATTTGCGTGAAGGGGTAGACCCGCGGAAAAATGGGCTTAAGGGGAAGAGTGTCGACGCCGACCATGCCGTGATGAAGAAGAAGGCCCATGGTGTAACTATAACCCCTTGGAAAGTTGAAGTTCCAGTTCATCAAGCGGGATCATAAATTTGATAAGCATCGGGCCATATTTCTTGTGCAGTTTTTTTTGGGCGGCTCTTCGATGCTCGAGAACATTTTCAAACCCGGAATATTTCGGCCGGGGCGATAAATCCGGCCAGAATTTGCGGTAAATATCTTCCTTGATGTTGTGGGCGAATTCGCTTACCTCACCGAAGCCGTGCGCCTTGGCCTCGCGCAGCAGGCTCAACATCATCTCGGGGGTGTAGCAATAAAAAGCCGAAACGCCTTCTACGCCTTCGGCCTGCATGAAATGGGTCACGGCAATGCGCTCGATGGGGACCGGAACAAAAACCTTTCCATCTTCGATTGCATAGCGCTGCTCGCCGACGGCGATGACAGCCATGCCGCCCAGACGGGCGGCGTGCCGCATCAGATGCATCTGCATGAGGTGGGCGCAGTTGGCCAGGATATAGGGGGTGTGAATGCTGTCTTTAAAAAAAGCAATAATGTCGAGCTTTACAATCTCCGGCGTCAGGTTATGCCGCCGGCAGAAATCGAGGGCATAGGCAATATCGTCTTTATTGTAATCATTCTCGAATTGCGCAATGAGCGGGGTAAAGGGGATGCGTTCCTGCAGCATGGTGCGCGCCACGAGTTCAGAATCGATACCCCCGCTCATCGCAACATAGATGGGTTTCGTGGCGGCTTCGGCAATTTTCCGGGCGGCCACCGCGATTTCAACGTCAAACGTTTGGGGGAAATAGCGGCACGGCCCGAACGTGACCCACAGCGGCCGATACTGGTTTTGAAAATTATAAAGTCCATCGCCCCAGCCAAACCGCCAGTGATTGTTGTCGGAAAAAGATAGGGAGGGGAGAGACATGAGACGGCTGCTTGCCTTCTCAATATAAGGGGCCGCTGCTGGAGATTGTTCGCGATCATCGGGCGCTAAGCTTAATGACAAATTAAGATCGCCCGGTGCGGAAAATTAAGACGTGGAATAGCTTGAGAAAACTGCCCGGCATTTGAACAGCATCTTATTGAAAAATAAGAAACTATTAAGCTTTTGCCAGTAGTCTGACGGAAGATTTCTAGAAAGTCTGACAGTATCGCATGAAGAAACCCCCACGCCGGTCAAAGACTGCGGGTCTGCTATGTTGGGCCGCTGCTGCCGTTTCGGCATCCCTGTCCACGCCGTTTTTGGCCGCGGCCAACACCATTCCCTATGAATGCAATTTGTCGGGGACTTCAACTTCAGATCTGGTCGGTTGCCCCGGCGGAGGGGGCGGCGGCTATCTTACTTCCGTGTCCTCCATCAAGGGTCTGGGTCTTTGCGCCGGGTCCGATTACTGCGGCGCCAACGCAAATACGTCCGCCGCGATTGCGCCGATTGAGGCATGGAATATTTGCCGCTGGGTCGATAACAACAGTAGCACGCAAGTTTTTGTGCCTTTTAAATCGTCCATTGAATGGACAAAGTTCCTGGCCGCCGCGCCGGACCTGCTGAACGGCTCGATTCACCTGATTCATTGCGCCGTCCCTTATAGTGACAACGGCGCGCCGGCTACCACGGCCGTTATGCCGCCCTTCGGCGGTTGCACCCAAATCAATGTGAACAACCCGAATGTTTATGGCCGGACGGGGGTATCTCTCTCTCCGGATCCGGCGGTGGCGGGTCCGAATTTTACCTGCCACAGCGGCTCGACGTCGATGATGTCTTTGCTGCAATGGCAAGCCGGTGATCTTGATGCCACGCCCCCTGGCGTTTTAACCTGGAACACCAAATTCCGTTACAGCCCGGATCTTATCCTTTCGACGAACACCCCGGTGGTTGAAGAAGGATCGCCGATAACGATCAGTTGGTACATCGAGCCCTTCGTTCCTGGCGCCACGCTGTCCTGCAGCGTCTCGCCGGCAGGCTGGGGACCGGACGCTTCGGGTTTCCCGCGCTCGGGCTCGACAACGATTGTGTTGTGGACTCCCACAACTTTCACGCTGACCTGTTCGGAAGCACCCGTGCCCTTGCTTACGTCGGTAGCCTCTACCAGTGCCAGCACGGTTCCTCCGTGGTGCTGCGCCGATGATGGTAAGGATGGGGATGACCAGGCTGACGACTCCACAGAATAACGTGCGCGCTCCCGCGCGTCGTTTCGCTTGAGTAATTCGTGTGACATCTTGCGTTTATTCGCGGGTGGTATACGATGAAGACAAGATGGGTTGCGTCTTTGTCCTGATGCCCAACCTCTAACCCGACCTGTGCCATGAGGGCCTCATGAGAAACTGGATCCTTTCCGCCTTTTTATTTCTCGCCGTGCTTGCGGCTGCGCCGCTTCATGCCGAAGGGAATGATCCATTCAAAGACATAAAAATGTATGGCCACCCCAAGGATTTCGAGGTCGCGAAACAGCTGGCGCTCCAAAATCGCGTGGAACGGATGGACCGGATCAAGGATGTGATGACGTGCATCCGGCAGGCGAAAGCGATGGACGATATTTATGCCTGCCAGGAAACCGAGGCCGATTATACGGCCAAAATCCGGCTGGCTTATTGTGATACGGGGGTGTCGTGGCTGTACCTCGACGCACGTAAGGGCAGCAAAAAGAATGGAAAGAAGAAGCCGCCCACCGAATGCCAGAAGGCCCTGCAGGCCATTGAAAATATCAAAAAGAGACGGAGTGGCTTAGGGGATGGCCAAACACAGGGCGCCACCGAGTAGAAGTGTTAGGAGAGGTTTCCGATGAAAAAGTCGCTCGCTTTTGCCTTTTTATCCCTCGCCATGCTGGCCGGCGCGCCGCTTCATGCCGAAGGAAACAACCCGTTTAAAGACGTGAAAATTTACAACCGCCCCGAGGATTTTGAGACGGCGCGGGAGTTGGCACTGCAAAGCCGGCAGGAACGGCTTGACCGGCTTCAGGAGGTGGTGTCCTGCATTCAGCAAGCGACCACGATGAAGGATATCGAGGCCTGCCAGAAAAAAGAAACCGATGCCATGGCCAAAGTGCGGCTGGCCTATTGCGACACAGGGGTGTCGTGGCCAGTAAGAAAGGCTCCGCCGGTTGGAAAGACGTCAGACGGAACGCGGCACGAACCTACGGAATGCGAACAGGTCATCTCAGGCATGATTCGCGAGCACGGCGGCTTAAAAAAGCCACCAGCTCAGTAGCGTGTTGATCGTTCTTGGGGGATCCATGCCGTGTCTATCCGGAATTTAAAAAAATCCCCGCTCTCCCTGTTTGTTGTTCTTCTCCTATTAACGTCGGCTGCCTGGGCGGACCTGCCGCCCCCTAGCGGCGCCGCCCCGATCAAACCCACCAAGGATTTTCCGGAAATCATTTTTAATCAGCCGGAAGCCGCCAAGGCGGCGATGGATATTCCTCCTGACCGTTTCGCCGATTTCTGGAAAAAATGGCATTTCGTCTCGGCGCGCTGGCGCCAGGATGTGCGCGAAATTCGCCTGACTTACGCCAACGACCTGGCGTGGGAAACCCTTTTGAATCATCGCACCGAGTACCCCGTGGGCGCCATGTTCGGCAAGCTGGTCTATCCGGCCGAGGAAGATTTGGCCCTGCCCACCAGCCTGATGTCGGCCAACCGCCTGAACCGCTTTATGGTGATGTTGTGGGATCCCAAACATAAAAAAGTGGGGTCGGACGGCTGGACCTATCTTCGTTTCATCAATCCCGATCCGCGCGTGACCCAGGATAAAGACAGCACCGGCTTGTGGGGTGTGATGTCGCAAAAAGAGATTAATGCCTGCGTCGATTGCCACACGCGCGCCGCTAACCGCGGCAATGTTTTTTCGCAACCGATGTTTCTTTTTCGCGACGGACATCAGGATGCCCAGACAAAAAACACCGAAATTTCATCGAAACGTTTTGAGGAATCGATGAAGGAAATGACCTCCGCCGCGGTGCCGCGCATTGCCCTGAACTTGATCCAGAGCCTTCCTGACTGGAAAAATCGCAAGATCATGGGGTATGAGGGCGATTTCTTTTCCGGCGCCTTCGGCCAGTTGCGCCCGGTGCTGGCCAAGCTGGCGCAACAAAACATGAAGGCCATTTATATGATTTATGACCGCGATGACCCCAACACCATCGCCCTGGCGTCAAGCATCGAGAAAAAAGGCTATGAGCATTGCGTGGCGCTGGTGCGCTTGCTGGGCCTGGCCCAGGACGGGCGCAAACGGGATGCCGCGCCGAAGGATGCGTCTTACCCCCAGGGCACGCAGGTCCAGGATTTAACAAAGCAATACAAGCCGACCGCTCTGCTGTTTATCACCTGCGGCGAAGAGACGATAAGCCGGCAGGCCCTGCCGCTTTTGTACACGACGAAAGACAAGGACGGCCTGCCCAGTTACTATTTCGCGCCGGCCGTCTTGAATGAAGATTCAACCCCATCCTTAAACGACCCCGGCGATGCGGGTTATCCCACCCCTTAATATATAAACGGCATGGTTAACCCGCCGCTTTTTGCGGGTGGAAACTATTTTAAGGGTTGAAACCCTCCCGCTTTTTAACGTACGGATAGCGCGATAGTGGAACCCCATTTTTAAAGAGATTTGATCATGGAAACCGGCACCCTCGCCCGGCACGTCACCTTCAGGCTTCGCCGCTCGGCGCATCTTTTCCTGCATATTTATGGAATGCGCGCGGCAAGCTTACGCGCCGCCTTCCTCACCCGTTCCCGGTGATCCTTCCGTGATGCCCGGGCAAGGGCCGCAGGCGAATACGCACGGGAAAGGCTAATCAAGGTCACCGGTGCCGCAGGCGGCGCGATAATGCAGGGGTATGTGTTCAGGAGTAAGGAGCGCCTTAGCGGCGACCTCGATAGGCGACTTCAAGCCGGCCGAGGCGCAAACCCTTGCAAACAAGGGAGCTATCGATATTCAGAAAAGATAAATCACGATAACGCATAATAGCATTCTTGCCATAATTATTCGCGGAAAGTCAAGAATTTTAAGCGGTTATTTGCATCGGCATCCTTTTTTTCTAGGATGCCGTGACAGAAAAACCGGAGCCCCAAGATGCTGCACTTGCTTGTGCTGGATGATGACCGGGGAATGACGGCGCTGCTTTCCATGGTGGCGCGCGATCGCGGCTGGACGGCCGAGACCACCGTGACGGAATCCGAATTTCAGGAACATTACCGCGCCCGCCGCCCCGACGTGATCATGCTGGATCTGCAGCTGGGAAAATCCGACGGCATCGAACAACTGCGCTTTCTGGGGCGCGAAAAATATCCGGGAAACGTGGTGCTGATCAGCGGCTTTGATGCGCGCGTGCTGGCCTCGGCGCAGGAGATCGGCCAGGGGCTGGGCCTGGCCATAGTCGCCACGGTATCCAAGCCCATCCGCGTGGCGCCATTGCGCG
>JACQAB010000065.1 GCA_016195205.1 Pseudomonadota bacterium | reverse complement strand
AATTCGCGTCGGGGACGGCCTCGGCGCCCTCGGGCGCGGGCGCGAGCTGAGCGCATTTCTCCACAAAAGTTTTCACCTGGCTTTCCGACAGCGCGCCCATGAAGCCGTCCACCGGGCGGCCGCCCGCGAACACGAACACCGCGGGAATAGATTGCACGCGCAGCCCCTGGGCCAGTTGCTGGTTTTCATCGACGTTAATTTTCACCATCCGCACCTTGCCTTTGGCCTCGTTCACGGCTTTTTCAAGCAACGGGCCAAGCTGCTTGCAGGGGCCGCACCACGGCGCCCAGAAATCCACGATCACCGGCACGGATTTCGAGACTTCGATCACATCGGCCATAAACGAATCCGTATTGCTGTCCTTTACAAGGACGGCGGCGGCTTCGGGTTGGAGGGTGGGCTGGGACTGGTTCATGATCTAAAAATGGTGCATTTAGCGTTTCCGGGCAAGCCTTCCGCGCTATTTTTAAACATTAGAAGAAGCTTGCAATCGCAAGGCCTTGCCGTAAGATGCCGCGTCTTAACGGATGCGGGTGTAGCTCAGGGGTAGAGCACGACCTTGCCAAGGTCGGGGTCGAGGGTTCAAATCCCTTCGCCCGCTCCAGTTTCTTCTAGGGACTGGCCGTCGAAGCGCTCTTCACCCAGGAGCGCTTTCGCATGAAATTACCAAATATTCCAGACACTTCCGTGGCTAGCGCGGCTAGCCTGCGGTCGTGCTGCGTGGTCTTCGACCGCATGGCACTTGCTGGACATCTAACAAAACGTCCAACAGTCGTGCCGCGCCATGTCTGATTTTCTCACTCGCCGCCACGGCACGTGGCACTTCGTGCGCCGGGTCCCCGCCGAGTTCGCAGCCGTCGACACGCGCGGGATTGTCCGGCACTCGACCAAGATCAGGATCGCGCAGGACCGCACAGGCCGCAGAGCCTCCCGCGTTGCCGAGAGATTGAACCGTGACTTGGAGGCGTTCTGGGGTGCTGCGGCCGCTGGCCCCGCCCGCGAACAGCTTGCCCGATACGCCGCCACACGCCGATGCGCGCGCACCCTAACGGTCAACCTGTATCTCGCATTTGATCCTTCCAAGACCTTCATCGCGAAGGTTAGGCAACTAGACCAACTCTCTCTTATCCCATAGGATTCCTTTTAAACCACTTTTAGTGGTTCCCATCTAACCTCCCGGCCTTGCCGGGAGTAATTAATTTGGTTAATGGAAACCAATTTGTTAGTTTCAGCGTTTTGTGCTAAATAGTCTAGATTGAACTATGGAGGAATTATGAGCGACCCAAACGATATGCTAAGTAAAATTGCAACGTTTTCTCGTGTTAAAATAGATGAGAGCGGGACTCCGATGGCAATATTTTATCCTCCAATCCAAAAGGCTTTTCATTCAAATACACGGCATGCTGTTACAAGCGAGCTGCGCTCGCTGAGCTTCGCCTCGCCGACAAAGCACTCGCCGATGCGAGCAGGCCGGAGCAAAAGGCTTCGAAAGGCCCGCTCATCGTTGTTCAACGATGAATCATCGCGATCTGTAACGCGACCCCAAGCCCGCGGCACCTGCTCACAAGGTGCCCTCTTCCCGTCCGCGCATGCAGCGGCATCGTGATGCTTCTCGACGAATGCGAGCGGCGGCAGCTAGAAGGTATCGTCAGCAAGCGCCTCGACGCCCCCTATCGGTCTCTACTACATCGTCACCAAAACCGAGTTCTGCGGCCTCACCTACCTCGGCACAGACAGCTTTCATCACAGAGAGCCCATGCAGACGCTACGCGCAATTCCTGGCTTGGCGCGATGCAAAGACTTCCGCACGACGGGATGGACCCCAGGATGGGGCAATTCGAATGATCAAGCGTGATCGTCAGCGTGCGTAGGTCGTCACGGTCGGCAGCCACAGAAAAACGTCCAACACACCGTCCAACAACTCGCAAACTGTTCGGTCTGAGCCCCTACTAATTGCTTGAATATGCATCTGAATTCCGGTAGCCTTTTTTCTTCTTGGGCGCTTCGCCCGCTCCAGTCTTCGCAAGCGAAAGCGCGCGAAGACTGTCCGGCATAGCCCGAAGGGCGAAGCCGGACCGGTTGCCGCTTGCTACGCCTGGCAAGCCAACCTCAAGGCACAGGCGGAGTTTTTGGCGCCAAATCGATACCCCAATGGCGTTCATTCTTTCTTAAAGACACCGGCCTAAAAGCAAGAAAGCCTTTTCGTTCCTTCCCGAACGCCATGCAGGCCAAAACAGACTTCTCCTACCAAACGGCGCTGACCATCGGCGCGCTCGGCGTGGTGTTCGGCGATATCGGCACCAGCCCGCTTTACGCCATTCAGGCGAGCTTTTCAAAACAGATCGGCCTGGCTGTCCTGCCGGAAAATATTCTGGGCGTGCTGTCGCTGATTTTCTGGCTGCTGCTGATCGTGGTGACCGGGCAATACATCAACTTCATCGTGCGCGTCGACAACAAGGGCGAAGGTGGCGTGCTTTCGCTGCATGCCCTCACCATGCGCACCACCAGCAACGCCAAATTGCGGCGCATCCTGATTTATCTGGGCATCGCCGGCGCCGGGCTTTTTTACGGCGACAGCCTGATCACCCCCGCCATTTCGGTGCTAAGCGCCGTGGAAGGCCTGAGCGTGGCCGCTCCCACCGTGGAACACCTTATTATTCCGATTACTTTGAGCATTCTGGTGGGGCTGTTCATGGTGCAACGCCATGGCACGCATTCCATCGGGCGGTTTTTCGGGCCGGTGATGCTGGTGTGGTTCAGTACCATCGGGCTTTTGGGCCTGCGCGCGATTATTGCCGATCCGCTGGTGCTTCAGGCGATTAACCCCATATACGCATTCCGTTTCATGGTGATGCATCAAGGCATGACCATCATCGTTCTTAGCGCCGTGGTGCTGGCCATTACCGGCTGCGAGGCGATTTACGCCGATCTGGGCCATTTTGGATTCAAGCCTATCCAGCGCGCATGGACCTTCGTGGCCCTGCCCTGCCTGCTGCTGAATTACTTCGGGCAAGGCGCCTTGCTGCTGCGTACTCCCGAAGCGGCAGACAATCCCTTCTTCCGCATGGCGCCGGAAATGCTGCAGATTCCCATGGTGCTGCTGGCCTGCGCCGCCACCGTGATTGCCTCACAAGCCACGATTTCCGGCGCTTATTCGATCACGCGGCAGGCCATGCAACTGGGCTACATGCCGCGCATGCGCGTCATGCACACCTCGGAACGCGAGGCCGGGCAGATTTATATTCCGCTGGTCAACTCGCTGCTGATGATCGCGGTAATTTTGCTGGTGCTTACCTTCCGCACCTCGAACAGCCTGGCTTCGGCCTATGGCATTGCGGTGATCGGCACCATGATCATGACCGCGCTGCTGTCGTACCAGGTGATGCGCAAAATCTGGCGCTGGCCACTTTGGTGCAGCCTGGCGCAATGCGGATTCATCCTGGCGATTTATGCGCTGCTGCTTTCCGGCAACCTGATCAAGGTGGTGGAAGGCGGCTGGGTGACGCTCACGGTAGGCAGTTTGATGTTCACCCTGATGGTTATCTGGTTCGACGGCAGCGCCTATCTGCAGCATGAGATTAGCCGCAATACCATGCTGATCAAGGATTTCCTTGGCCTGATGCGCGAACGCCAGCCGGTGCGTGTTCCCGGCACGGCGATTTATCTGGTGCGCACGCTGGGCGACGCGCCGCACGCGCTGGTGCGCAATTTTCGTCACAACCACGTCATCCATAAGCGCTTGATTATTTTACACATCAACATTCAGGAATTTCCGCGCGTCAGCAAGGCCGAACGTTACACCATCAAGGATATGGGCGAAAACGTGCTGCAGCTGGAAGCCGATTACGGCTTCATGGAATTCCCCAACATTCCCATGCTGCTGCGCCAATGCGTGGAAGAAAAAACGCTGGACCTGGAAATGGCCGACACCAGCTTTTTCGTCTCGCGCGTCACGCTGATCCCCGACGCGCATATCGGGCTGCCGCTGTGGCAGGCGGTGATTTACGCCTTCATTTATATCAACTCGGTCCGCGCGCATGATTTCTATCGCATTCCCACCAACCGGGCGGTGGAAATCGGCCTGCAGATGCGGATTTAACCAGCAACCAAACGAATTGTCATCCCGGCCAAGCGAGCGTAGCGAGCGCGAGCCGGGATCCCATTTGGTTTCTAGAAACAGGAATAAAATGGGATCCCGGATAGCCGCTTCGCGGCTTCCGGGATGACATGAAAAAGCTTGGCTCAAATCCTAACGCGCCGTTCCCACCGCATCCGCCACCGATTTAAACCCATCGCGGCGCAGAAGCGTGGCAAGCCCGCGTTTGATATCCGCCAGCAGTTCCGGCTCGCCGTAAATCAGCCCGGTATAAAGCTGCACCAGGCTGGCCCCCAGGCGGATTTTTTCATAGGCGTCTTCGGCGCTGGCAATGCCCCCCACGCCGATCAGCAGCAGCTTGCCCTCGATGATTTTATACATCTGCCGCAGCGCTTGATTGGAAAGAGAAAACAACGGCGGACCGCTCAGGCCCCCCGCTTCCTGCGCCAGCGCGGGCGGCAAGCCGGAGGGACGGCTCAAAGTGGTATTGCCGATGATCAACCCATCTACCTTGTTGGCCAGCGTCACCTCGGCGATGTTATTCAACGCGGCTTCATCCAGATCGGAGGCGATTTTCACCAGCAAGGGCGGCAGTTTCGGCGAGGCCAGGGTGCGTCTGGCCTTCTGCACCTCGGCCAAAAGGGCGGAAAGCTCGGGCTTGTTCTGCAAGCCGCGCAGGCCGGGCGTATTGGGCGAAGAAATATTGATCACCACATAATCGGCCAGCTTCGATACCGCCCTCACACCCGTCACATAATCAGCGGCGGCATCGGTTTGGTCTTTATTGCGCCCCAGATTGGCGCCCACCACGCTTTTCTGGCGGAATGGATCATTCGCCAGCGCCTTCAGCCGCGCGACATAGGCTTCCAGCCCTTCATTATTAAATCCCAGGCGATTAATCACGGCCTTCTGTTCAGGCAGGCGGAACAGGCGCGGCTGCGGATTGCCAGGCTGCGCCTGCGGCGTAACCGTTCCCGCCTCCACGAAACCAAAACCGGCTTTCAGAAGCGGCAGCACCGCTTCGGCGTTTTTGTCGAACCCCGCGGCGATGCCGACGGGATTTGGAAAATCCAGCCCCCATACCCGCGTATGTAGAACTGGATCGTCTTTCCCTGCGGCAGAAGGCCCCAGCCCGCATTTCAGGGCCAAAAGGGTGAAACGATGCGCCGTCTCGGGCGGCAGAAGATGCAAAAGGCGTGAAACAGAGGGCATGTTTCTCAAACTGCGTTGCAATTTTCAGTAAAACACCATTCAAGCCCGCCGTGAAGAAAATTGATAACCATCTTGTCCTTTGTTTTCCATGAAGAAAGGTTTTGGCCGCATTCTTTCCGGCTTTTGGCCTTGTTTTTGCGATGAACAGGTGCATGCGGAACAAAGGAAGGAAGAACGTGAAACAGGAAAAAATGGAAAAAATTCTGGTCCAGTCGCGGCCTTTTTTGCAATCGGTCGAACTTC
Source organism: Pseudomonadota bacterium (assembly GCA_016195205.1). GTDB lineage: Bacteria > Pseudomonadota > Alphaproteobacteria > UBA9219 > RGZA01 > JACQAB01. The sequence goes on along the minus strand of JACQAB010000065.1, from coordinate 4,631 downwards.
TGGAAGATTTGCATGGCGCGGGCTACGCCATTGTTCCCATCCACCCCACCCCGGCGATGCTGGAAGCCGGGGCCTGGACGGCCGAGCTTTCCACTGCCACCGTCGCCAGAATCTACCGCGCCACCCTGTTGGCCGCGGGACAAAGGGCCGGGGAAAACCTGTAAGTTTTCTAAAATAAGCTTCCATCTTCCCACCGGGCAGGCTTGCGCGTATAGTCGGGCCCTCTTCCCTTTCCCACCGGTGAACCCATGAGCATTGAAATCAAGCCCAACCACGTCACCTTTTTCCGCATGGGCGCCGTGCCCGTGATCGCTCTTCTAATCTGCATGAAAAGCCTGGTGCCTTCCCTGCTGGCCCTGGTGCTATTCACCTTGGCCGCGCTGAGTGACTGGCTCGACGGTTACCTGGCCCGCAAATATCATGACGGCTCGCTTCTGGGACAGGTGTTCGACAACGTCGCCGACAAAATGCTGGTGATCAGCTGCCTGTTGGCGCTGGCCGTATCCAACCGGCTGAACGGCGGATTGGTGCTGCCTGCGCTGGCCATCGTGCTGCGCGAAATTTTCATCACCGGCCTGCGCGAATATGCCTCGCGCAAGGCGGAAGCCGGAGGCGAACAACCGGCCGATCCCACGCCGCTTGCTTCTTCCCAGCTGGCCAAAGCAAAAACCGTGACGCAAATGGTGGCCATCGGCTTTCTGATCTCGGTGCCCGCGCTCATGCCGCTTTTCGTGGGCATGATCGGCAGTTTCCTTTTGTGGGTGGCCGCGGGCCTGGCGCTTTACACCGGCTATCAATACTGGATGGAAGCGCGCTTCACGCCTGTGAAAGCGGAAGGCTGATTAGCGGCAGGCATTTTCAAAATTCAACATGGTTAATGTTAACGCGTAGCGATTAATAAAGCTGCGATTGAACCCTTGCGCCATAAAGCGGTAGGCTGCGGCTCATAGTCGCAACCCATTTTCACGCGCAAGATCACCGCCATGGCCGACGACAACGAGCCAGACTCTCTTGAAAGTCACGAGCATTTTGACGAACTGATGCGCGGTTCGCGGCGCAAGTCTCCGCTTTCCGTGGCTGCTCCGGCCATAAGCTGGCATCAAGGCTTCTGGATTCCCGGCGACTTGGTTCAGACGCCCGATGGATGGACGCAGAATATCGAAAAATTCATCGTCGCCCTTCACCGGCGACTGCGCAATAAGGGCTATGCGCCCGTAACGCCCAGCCTGCGAACAGGTGACGGCCAGAACGGCATTGAACAGTATTACCTTCTGGATAATTACTATCCGGTGGATGACGTAAAAATCGAAGCCTTAAATCCAGCCGGTAAAATAAGTAAGGACGTTCGCCTTCAAAACTTCCGCATCAGCTTTACCTGGAATTCTCTCCGTGTGCAATTTAACCTGGAAAAACAGGAAGAATATTTTACCCTTTCAGGAACGGTTGATCTTTCGGAATGGAAACCGCGCCCCGGCCAAAAGGGAACTCCGGATGCAGCCCTAAACAATGCGATTGAAACACTTAAGCGCGTGGCGACAAAGCGTCACGAGGAAGTTCGCAAGGGCGAAGGCGAGAAAAACAGAAGGTCTCAGCAGAAAGAATTAAGCGGCTCATATGACGAGCTTTATTACGCTTTATGGAGCGCCCTGAAGAAAGATATTTTTGATGGGTTATTGCCCAAAAAGGGCTTCGAAAACCTCGGCCGGTCCTTTGTTGATTTCCGCGGGCTTGTGATCAACCAAGAAGGAAATAATTCCATCGCATCGCCGGGAAGCGTCCCGCCCGTTCGGTCACTTGAACAACGGATCGGCGATAAAACATTCACCGAAAAAGAAGCCCTTTATTGGGTGGATGCGCTGTCGCCTTTCATGGCAAATGAAATCTCTGATTCTAATAGGCCAGCGGACGAAAAAACCCGGCTTGATCCAATTCAATCCACCGGATCCCTTTTTACCGGCAAGCGCTGCATACACATGACGGCCCTTGGCGTGCTGCCGCTGGAGAAGCAGCGGAAGAAAAGACCGCTTACGCAACTGATTTTTTCGGCGAATAACGACCCCGAACAACTTGGCCGCCTGATTGACCACACCAATTCTCTGGCCACCAAGCGCATCGCCGCTCTTTACGATTTCCCGGAATTGAAGGCTATCGGTGACAGGCTGGTGACGCTTGAAAATGATTTGGCCACAAAAATCAGTCCCGATCTTGTTCGCATCACTAGTGAAACTCTGCGCGAACCCGAAAGATCGGAAGTCGTTGAAAGATTAACAAAAAATATTTCTACCTTTTCGAAAGACCTCGATGAAGAAGCGCAAAAAATCAAGGGTGGCCTATTACGGCGCGTCATTTTATCGCGCCATTATCGCAAAGAATTCGCCGACTTCCGTGGAAATCTCCGTATCGACCGTATCGAAGGGCTTTCGCGTTACGACGATGCCGTGAACTGGCGCGTCAGCGACAACCTGGATGTGATTGACGAAATTGGCGACCGTTTTAAGCGGTTACAGGATGTTCTGCCATTAATTAGCAACCAGTTGCAGATGGCGGATTCAATTGAGACAACGAGAACTAGTGCCAGAATGTTGCAGTTAGGTGATTTCGGCTTCTGGCAATTTTTGGTCCCATATTATGGTTCTTATCTTTTGCAAGAGAACATAAAAAAACATCCTAGGTTCAAACATTTTTTTGAAGAACTTAGTCCCGATTATGAGGCTTACTTATGGCACGGGGTGCTTATTTTTGGCACTTTGAGGGCACATCGCCACTGGATATTTCCTAAGACTCGTCGGAAAGTACTGGGACTTGTCAAGAAGAGCGGCAAGGCCGTAGCAAGAGGAAGCATAATTATCGGAAAAAACCTAATGACGACCGCCAGAATGGGATCCGGTTGGGCGCGGGTGGCACTGGAAGTGTCACTATCCAAAACCAGAAGATTGGCGCGATATCGTTATGCTATTATGCGCTACCACCTGAAAACAGGACGCTCACCCGCACAGTTACGCGGCACACGGAGACTTAATCAACCAGACCCCTAAATTTATATCTGCGGATTCAATGTCGTCACGCGCTGCCTGCGCCTGCCGCGCTCAGGAGTTTCAGAAGCAGAATGGTCGTGCTTAATATTTGAAAAACGACCGGAATCTTGCATCAATGCAAATCGGACAGTTCCCCCTGCCGCTACAAGCATTGTGGCTAATACTGCCCAATCAAATAAAGTAAGTTCTTTAGCGGCGGCTATAACTTCTGGTGATATCGGTCCCATAGCCTTCTCCTTCTTTTCCAGGAGCGAAGGTACTGTATAACAGCTTCAATTTCAATCTTTTAATACTTTCACCTTGTGAAATCAGCATAATTGCATCTCAGTAGCCCAAAAGATCAAAGGCGGTTTGCTTCGCCGGATCATCTTGTCGCGCCATTACCGCAAGGAATTTGCTGACTTCCGTGGAAATCTTCGCATCGACCGCATCGAGGGACTCTCGCGTTATGACGATGCCGTGAACTGGCGCGTCAGCGACAACCTGGATGTGATTGACGAAATTGGCGACCGTTTTAAGCGTTTACAGGATGTTCTGCCGTTAATCAGCAATCAGTTGCAGATGGCGGAGTCAATTGAGACAACAAGGGCCAGCGCATCCATGCTGGAAAAGGCGGATTTTGTCGTGTGGCAAGTTCTTGTACCGTATTATGGACCAGAGATTATATATAAATTTTTCGATAAATCTAAACTCTTCGAGCAATCTTTTGGCAAAGATTGGTATAACAAAATAGATTTGTATGTGCGTGGTGTAATTCTTATGTATGGTACTTACATGGCCAACAAAAAACGGCTAGCTCGTCTCGCAGCCAGCACCAGCCGAGGTATTAGTTCAGCCAGTAATGCGGCGCAAAGGAGCACTATAAGAAAAATGGAATGGACGCGTACAACGGCAGAAACTCTCGTTGCTAATTCCAAAAAAACGCTACGGCGCAGCCCTCTTAGATTACGGCATTATTTTAGAAGAAGATTTGGGCCAGAAAGCTAAACAAAGTTATTTAACGGCTAACTGTTGTTCATGATTGCCTGGTTGTAACGAGGCATCAGACCGTTTTGGATTACGAGAGCTTCTATGTTGCAACCAACCATTTATAGCTATAGAAACCGCAAAAGCTGTCACGGCACCGACAGCAATAACCGGCTCAACGATTTCTCGAGCAGCAGATAAATAGGGGCCTACATCACTAAGCGCCATAAGTTTATTCTCCTTATTAGGATTAGGTTGCATACTACATATTAGTAAGAATTTCAATCCTTTAATACTTTCATCCTGTGAAACCAGCATAATTGCATCTCAGTAGCCCAAAAGATCAAAGGCGGCCTGCTGCGCCGGATCATACTGTCGCGCCATTATCGTAAGGAATTCGGCGAATTCCGCGGGAATCTTCGCGTTGACCGCATCGAGGGGCTTTCGCGTTACGACGATGCCGTGAATTGGCGGGTCAGCGACAACCTCGACGTGATCGATGAAATCGGCGACCGCTTCAAACGGTTGCAGGATGTTCTGCCATTAATCAGCAATCAGTTGCAGATGGCGGAGTCGGTGGAGACGACGAGAACCAGCGCAAAAATGCTTCAATTAGGAGACTTTGGCTTC
>JACQAB010000058.1 GCA_016195205.1 Pseudomonadota bacterium | reverse complement strand
GCGACGTGATCGCCGGGCCCATGCTGGCGCACAAAGCGGAAGATGAAGGCGTGGTCTGCGCCGAAATCATGGCCGGGCAATCGGGCCACATCAATTACGACGCTATCCCCAACGTGGTTTATACCGAGCCGGAAGTGGCCTCGGTCGGCAAAACGGAAGAAGAGCTGAAAAAAGCCGGCGTGGAATACAAAACCGGCAAATTTCCCTTCACCGCCAATGGCCGCGCCCGCGCCCTGGCCGCCACCGAAGGCTTCGTGAAAATTCTGGCCGATGCGCGCACGGGCCGTGTGCTGGGCTGCCACATCGTGGGGCACGAGGCGGGAACGCTGATTGCCGAATTGGCTTTGGGTATCGAGTTCGGCGCCTCGGCGGAAGACATTGCCCGCACCTGCCACGCGCATCCCACGCTGAACGAAGCGGTGAAAGAAGCCGCGCTGGCCGTGGATAACCGGCCGATTCATATTTAGCGTGCCACTCGATCACTACATTTCCCAAGTTTACTTGAAAAAGTTTTATTCCCCTGCCTTGGGGAATTTAATGCACGCCACTAGAAAATCTGACCTAAAATACTTTGTATGCGATGCACAAAGTGTTTGCCGTATAGAAGATGGTAATACGAATGCTTATCTAAGAGAAGATAGGGCGGTAGAAGAATTTTTAAAAAGTATAGAACCGAAATACACCTCATCGCTAGAAAAGGTAAGGGAAGATAAAATCGACGAGGAGTGTATATATACGCTAGCAGGGTTTGTTTCTTATATTACCACGTGCTCTCCAACAGGTATGCGGATACCCTCAGGCGATTGGGGTGGGGAATATTCTTCGGCTAATATCTACTTTCGGTAATTCGGCGTGGGAATTTTTATTCAACAATGAAGATTCAAACCCCTTCTTTTCCAGCGATTATCCAATTGCAATAGAAAAATCTTCTGATCCACGAACTATGAATAAAATTTTTCCATTATCTCCAAAGATGGCCATCCGAATAATTCCCGACACAAGCCTAAGGTCCGGAAATTCCGATCTTTCTTTCTCTAAATTTCGATATCTGCGCAAGAGTCTGAAAGATACTGAAGCATCAAAGATAAACAAAATGATTGTGCAATGTGCTGAAGATTTAGTCTTTTTTTCAGAGAAGTGGGACTGGACAGCAGAATTCATTGCTAAAAACCGAAACTTCCGCATCGAACCATCAACTCAGAAAATCCCTCGTGCCAATGGATATTTTAATTACAGCACTCAAAGCATTGCGGAAATAGTCAGGGATTAAGGCTTCCTCTTGCTCATCGGCTCATTGGTATCTTGTTTTTGATCCAGCACCGCCTTGCGGATGGCGCGCGACTGGCTGAACAGCTTGAACAGCTTATCGCCCTCGCCCCATCTTATGTTCCGCTGCAGGGCGGTAAGGTCTTCCGAAAAGCGTTGAATGATTTCCAGCACCGCCTCGCGGTTATTCAGAAACACATCGCGCCACATCACGGGGTCACTGGCCGCCACGCGCGTGAAGTCACGGAAGCCGCTGGCCGAAAAGCGGATCACCTCGTCCTTCAAATGTGTGCCCAGATCCGAAGCCGTGGAAACAATGGTGTAGGCAATCAAATGCGGCAGGTGCGAGGTGATGGCCAGCACCCTGTCATGATGCTTGGCATCCATGCGCTTGATGCGCGAGCCCAGCTTTTCCCACAATTTGGTCAGTTTTTGCGCCGCCTTGGCATCACCGCCACGCACGGGAGTGATAATGCACCAGCGGCCTTCGAATAAATCGGCCCGCCCGGCCAGAGGGCCCGAGTGCTCGGTGCCCGCAATGGGATGTGCCGGAACAAAATGCACGCCGCGCGGCACATGCGGGCCCACGCCCTCCACCACCGCCTGCTTCACCGATCCCACATCACTGAGGATCGCGCCTTTTTTCAAGGAAGGGGCAATCACCTTGGCCACCGCGCCCATGCTGGCCACAGGGGTGCACAGCACCACCAGATCGGCGTCTTTCACCACGCGGGCCAGATTGGTGGTGGCTTCATCGGCGATTTTTTTGCGCAGCGCCAGAGCGCAATGCTTGGCGTTCTTGTCGCCCGCGACGATTTTATTGGCCAACTTTCGTTCACGCAGCGCCAGCGCCAGCGAGGCCCCAATCAGGCCCACACCGATAACGGCAACCTTATTGAACGGCTTCGCTGAGGCTTTCTTTGAGGGCTTTTGCGCCTTCTTTAACATGTTTGTCCCTGTATTCGTCCAGCACCTTGAACAGCGCCTTCATTTCCTCTTCCAGCCCCACCGAAATGCGCACGCAATCGGCCAGGCCATACCCCGCCATGGGGCGGATCAGAATATTCCGTTCTTCCAGATAACGGAACAGGTCTTGCGCGTGCTCGGGCGAATGGGTGCCGACCAGCAGGAAATTCCCCCGGCTGGGATAAGGGCGGAAGCCGTGCGCCAGCAGATGATCGGCCAGCTTTTCCCGCCACATAAGGGTGTGGCGGCGGCAGTTGTCGATAAACGTCTGGTCTTTTAGGCTGGCCATGGCGGCGGCCTCGCCCGCCATGCTGACGTTGAAGGGATTGCGCACGCGGTTCAGCGCGTCGGCCACCACCTTCGGGCCATAGCAGAAGCCCACGCGCATGCCGCCCAAACCATGGATTTTTGAAAAAGTGCGCAGCGCGCAAACGCGCCCCTCGGCCCCCACCCATTCAAAGCCGTCGCTATAATCTTCTTCTTCCATGTAATCGGCATAGGCGGCGTCATACACCACCAGAATATGCGGCGGCAATTCACGCAGGAATTCATTCATTTCATTACGCGCCACCCAGCTGCCGGTGGGATTGTTCGGATTGGCCAGAAACACCATTTTGGTGCGCCGAGTCACCGCGGCCAGCATAGCCTTCAGATCGGTGCGCATTTCCTTCTCGAGCGCCATCACCGGCTTGGCGCCCACGCTTTTGGCGGCCACCGGATACATGGCAAAGCCGTATTGGCTGCATACCGCCTCATCGCCTTCGCGCATGAAGGCGTGCACCAACAGGCCGATCAGGTCATCCGACCCCGCGCCGCACACAATGCGCAGGGGATCCAGATTGTAACGGTCGGCCAAAGCCTGGCGCAGGCGGGCATAACCCATGTCAGGGTAACGGTGCTGGGTGCTGGCGGAAAAGCGCACCGCTTCAATCGCACGCGGGCTGGGGCCGAAAGCGCCTTCGTTGTAGCACAGGCGGATTTTGCCGCCCCGGTCTTCCACCTTGTTGACGCTGGACTGATAAGGCGTAATCGCCTCAAGGAAGAGCAAGGGCTGCAAACGGTCGGGCATGAAAGTCTCTAGACAGAAAGAGGAACCGGATACGACCCCAGGATCCTACCACGCAGAATAATATCTTTATTTGCCGCAAGCCAGTTTTTTAATCCGCTGTGATCGGCGGCGGCGAAGCCTTTCAACTCGATCCAGCTGCAGGGCAGTGCGCCCTTGGCTTCAATGACCAGATGCGCCGAGATGGGAAGCGGCAGGGCCCGCAGGGTTCTGCCAATGGCATTTTTTGGCGGATCGCTTTTCCACTCCACGCCAAGCACGGTAACATCCTGCCCGGTTTCTTCAGGTTCAAGATTGCCCACCACAATGCCGTCGCCGCCGGGGCGCGCGTTGCCGCGCTGGGCATCAAACGGAAAACGATAGAAAATTTTCGGCAGGTTTTCCCCTTCCAGCAACTGGCGCCACCACACTTCGCCCTCCGCTTTCGGGAAAGACAGCGCGGCCACCTGCGCCTTGCCGGAAAGCACCTCGCGCAAGGCCGCCGTCGCCGAGGTGTAAGCCTGCATGGGCGTGAAACTGCCGAAGTGATCGCGCGTCAGGTCCCACAGGCCCGGCTCTTCTTTCGTGGCGGCCACCGCCACTTTCAACCCGCCTTCCTGCAGGGTGAAGGCGCCGATCATTTCGCGCCACAGGCGATGGATTAAACCCTTCGGCAACCGGCCGGTATCCTTGGATAGAAGCACGCGCATCATTTTCGCTTCGCGTCCGGGGCGAATGTAAATCGGCAGCTTGCCTTTTACTCCGGCCACCTGGGCCACGATATCGGCGCGCTGTTTCAAAAGCGCAAGCATCTGCATATCGATGGTGTCGATCTGGTCGCGCAGTTGTTGAAGCTTTTTTTCGTCGGGCATGAGGGCGGTGCTTAACCTAGATTAATCCGTTGCCAGTGGGAAGAGCGCTGAATAGCATCAAGGCAGAGTTTATCCAAACAGGAGATTCCAATGTCTCGCATGGCCTTTGATCTTATCACCGATGGTGCCCCCCTTGCAGCGTCGGAGGTCTTTGCTGTTTCCGGCCCCCGGCATTCGCAAGCCGCCATGCAGTTCTATGCCGGCGATTTAAGAGGCGGCAGGGAATTTCCGGGAAGAAACGAGCCGGCGCTTCCCAGAATGTATGCAACGGAGGGGCGAACTACGCTGCATGTGGGCAGCCGCCGCAGTGTGCTAGCTCCTCAGTGATTACTCTTTACCGCGGGAGTCTGGTTTCGTCGAGGGCATGCGTTAATTAACGGTAATCCCATGAAAAAGCGAAAGTAAGAAATGTTGACCACCGTGAAGAATGTTTTATAGTCACCCGCATATTCAACGACTTTGGAGCACGCATGTCATATCCTCAGCAAATTTCGGGTTTTCCCAATATATCTCTTGTCCAGACAAAACACGGCCCTGTCATCGGCATGGGCGATATAAACGAAGGTAACGTGGCCCGCTTGGCCGAGGCTGCTCTTTATCTTGCCCAGCATGAAGTTACCTCTCGTCCACAATTTTGGCGTGGCCGTAAAGATTATGTTGCCGTGCCCGAAACAGCATGCGAGCCGCGTGATATCTTCATCAACCTGTATCGCGCCACAGCAACAACGGATAAAACAGTGGCGGAATGGAAAAAACAAATCGTGCACGGGATTGCGGTTGAAGACAACCAAATCATTGTCACGGTCAATACGCGCTTTAAATACAATGAAAGCAGTGAACACGGGGTAACCTTAATCGCCAATATGGTGAGCACGCTGCTGCTCGATCTTGACGCCGCTAGCAAACGTGGATTTTTAAAAGAATTGATGGAACTTCATGGAATGGAGAATGTTCCCGTCATCCCCGCCGGCGTGCGTAATATTTCAACGGTAAACATGAAAGGCAGAAAATTCACGCTGGACCACCACCACAAAAAAAGTGGGCTTGTAACTGTGTTCAAATACGAGAAATAAGACCCTATTACTTCTTCACCGCCAGCATGCGCTCAACCGCAAGCCGGGCGCGCGCGGCGATTTCGGCGGGAATGTCCACCTTGAACTGCTCTTTCTCCAGGCTTTCCAGAATCTTGGGCAACGTAATGCGCTTCATATGCGGGCACAGGTTGCAGGGCCGCACGAATTCCACATCCGGGTTTTCAATGGCCACGTTGTCGCTCATCGAGCATTCGGTGATCATCACCACGCGTTTGGGTTTCTTCTCGCTCACATAGCGGCTCATGGCGCTGGTCGAGCCCACGAAATCAGCTTCCGACAACACCTCGGGTGGGCATTCGGGGTGCGCCAGCACGACGGCCCCGGGGAACGAGGTGCGATAGTCGCGGATCTCTTTCGCCGTGAAACGCTCATGTACCTCGCAATGGCCTTTCCAGGTGATGATTTTTACCTTGGTATTCTTGGCGATGTAATTGGCCAGGTATTCATCGGGCAGGCAGATCACGCGGTCTGAACCCAAACTTTCCACCACTCGCACCGCGTTGCTTGAGGTAATGCAGATGTCGCTTTCGGCCTTCACCTCGGCCGTGGAGTTCACATAAGTCGCCACCGGCACACCGGGGTATTTTTCGCGCATCAGACGCACATCGGCCCCGGTAATTGAGGCCGCCAGCGAGCAGCCCGCCTGAAGGTCGGGAATCAACACCATTTTGTCGGGGTTCAGCAGCTTGGCCGTTTCCGCCATAAACACCACTCCCGCCATGACGATGATGCTGGCTTTCGTGCGCGCCGCCTCGGCCGACAGCTGCAGCGAATCGCCCACGAAGTCGGCCACGCAGTGGTAAATCTCGGGCGTCTGGTAATTATGCGCCAGGATCACCGCGTTCTTCTCTTTCTTCAGGCGGTTGATGGCGTCCACGTAAGGCGCGTGGAAGGGCCACTCCAGCGCCGGGATGGCGCGGGACACCTTCTGATAGAATGGGGCAGTGGCCTTGGCCACCGCATCCGTATAAGCCAACATCGCTTCTTCCCTTGATTGCCAAATTAAATGGCTCGAGTTGAATCGCACCTATGCCACGCAATGGCCGAATATCACACGCAAAAAGCCCGCGCCGGCCGATGCCGACGAATACAAAGGCATGGAAGGCAAATTCGAAAAGTTCTTCAGCGACAAGCCCGGCGGCTGATTTCGCAATAATTCCGGCTTTTAACCTCTTTAAAAACGTAATTTTGTGACAGGGTGTGTGGTGCGTTAGCCGCAAAAACTGAAGAAAAGCCTAATGAAACTAAAAACCCTCACGAAAGTTTTGCCGTAAAATACTTTCGCTGCTATATTGTATTTCGGGTTTGGGGCTGGAACGGCAAGGCGAAGGCGAAAAAAGTTTCTTAAAAGGTGGGGTCATCGGTACGTAGGCAGCGTTTTCTGCCTCGATGGTTTTTTGCCTTATTTTTTAGTCCGTTAGCTAGTGTTGAGCCTGTGGATAAACATTAAAACTGAGGGGAGCTCGATGACAATGACGAAGCCTGTAGCGAAAACAAAGGAAAAACCGGCCATAGCCGCCAAAACCGAATTCAAGAAGGGCGATTTCGTGGTTTACCCCGTGCATGGCGTAGGCCTGGTCACGGGCATTGAAGAAGCCACCGTTCCGGCGCTGAACAAAACCATGCGCCCCGAAAGCGTGAAGCTTTACCGTATTTCCTTCGAAAACGACCGCATGACCCTGAAGGTCCCCGTAACCAAGGCGCAGGCTTCAGGCCTTCGCCGCCTTTCCTCGCGTGACCGCATGAAAGAGGCCATGAGCACCCTGCAGGGCCGTAGCCGCGTGCGCCGCGTGATGTGGAGCCGTCGTGCCCAGGAATACGAAACCAAGATCAACTCGGGCGACCCCGTGGCGATTGCCGAAGTGCTGCGCGATCTGCATCGCGGCACCGAGCAGCCGGAACAGTCTTACAGCGAACGGCAGATTTACCAGTCGGCGCTTGACCGCCTGGCCCGTGAACTGGCCGCGATCGAAAAGATCGACCAGGACAAGGCCGCCGAAAAGCTGGAAACCGTACTGGGCAAGGACAAGCCCGTTAAAGGCGAAAAAGCCGCGGCTTAAAGAATTTCAAGGTGATCGAACTTCAAAACCGGGCCGAAGGGCCCGGTTTTTTTATGGCTGGCTTCAAGATGAAACCCTTTGTTTTGGATGATTCGCGGCTAATCATTCCTGCATGCTTCCTAAGGCCGTCCCCACCTCCTTTTCGCATGAAAGTATCGCTGCCCTCGGCAACCCCGTGCGTATCTGGGCGGTGGGGTCGCTGTATGGGCGCTATGGGGCGCTATGCCAGTTGCACGAGGCGTTGTCGCGCAAAATCCAGCCCGGTGAGGCGCTGGTTTACCTGGGCAACTACCTGGGCGCGCACAGCCAGTGGACCGGCGAGGGCCAGGCCGTGCTGGGCGAGCTGATTGCCCTGCGCGATGCCGTCACCGCCCTGCCCGCCTCCTCCCCGGAAAGCGTGGTGTTCCTGCGCGGCGCTTTTGAAGATTTGGCGCTAAGGCTTCCGCAACTGGCCTTTCAGAAAGATCCCGCCGCCTGGGTGGAAGAAAATCTTCCCAAGGGCCTGGAATTTTATTTAAGCGCCTATGGCGCCGAGGGAAGTGATTTGCTGGCCGCCGCGCGCGCCGATGTTTTCACCATCAACCGCTTCACTCATGACTGGCAAAAACGCCTGGCTTCTCCCGCCGGCCATGCCGGGTTTTTCGCGCAGATGAAAGCCGCCGCAAACACGCAAACCCGCCAGCCGCTGGCCTTTATTCCCCATGGCCTGGATCCGCGCGTTTCGCTTCACCTGCAGCGCGAATTGCTGTGCTGGCCGCAATCGGATATCAGCCGGCTGTCGCAATATGGCACCTATGGCCGGGTGATCCGCGGCACCGGCGGCCGCTGGACCACCAGCGCTGACAAAGACTTCGTCGTCACCCTTGATGGCGGCGGCGGGCTTGATGGTATGATTCATGCCGCCTGCCTTGATCCGCAAGGACGGGTTTTGGAACATCTGACTTTTTAAACATGCCTTCGTTGCTTGATCTCCCTTAACCCCTCCCTTAACCCCTCCCTCAAGGGGAGGGGAATCCGTTTTTGTCATTTGTCACCAATCACCTGTTACTCGTCACTTTTTTCTGATCCCTGATCCCTGTCCTCTGATCTCTGAACATGGCCCGTCTCCTTGCTCATCGCTTCAAGCCTGAACGCCTTGCCGGCCAGCCCCTGCTGCCGGAAGAGTTGCGCGACTGGCTGGTGCATCGCTGGCTGCAGGCGGTGGGGCTGGGATTATTGTTGCTGGCGCTGGGATGCTGGCTGGCCCTGCTGACCTACACCAGCGCCGACCCATCGCTGAACACCGCTTCGAATGTTGAAAATGAGACCATTCACAACTGGCTGGGACGCGGCGGCAGCTATACCGCCGATCTGCTGCATCAGGGTTTTGGCTTCGGCGCCTATCTGCTGGTGATTATCCTCGCCGCCTGGGCGTGGCGTGTCGCCACGGCTCGTGGGCTAAGCCCTTTCTTTCTACGCTGTTTAACAGCAGTGGCGACATTGATTTTTGCCGCCGTTTCCCTGCAAAGCATGATGTATGGGCTGGGCGACGTGGTTTCGCCCTTCAGCCAGCCGCCGGGCGGATTGCTGGGACAGGTGGCCTTCGCGTTCCTACAGCATTACGAGTTGGGCAAGGGCCTGGTGATCGCTTTCGCCTTGTCGGCCGGAGTCATGGGGCTGGGATTCTTGTATCTATGCTGCGGATTGTCGCTGGAAGAATGGCAGCGCGTGCTGGGCTTCCTGCGCAAGATCGCGGGACATGCCGCGCGCTTTGCCTGGTGGTCGCTGAAAAGTTTTTATGCCTGGGTGAAGAAGGAAGACCCGGAAGAAGCCCCGCGCCTGGTGCTGGATGAAGCCCTGGCCGAGGAAGATATTGAAGAAAGCGTGGGCCCCACCCTGGTGCGCAAGAAAAGAAAAGCCCGCACCACCCTGAAAAAAGCCAAAACACCGCTTCAAACCCGGCTGGATTTCGCGGAGAGCGAGGCGGGCGACATGCTGCCACCGCTGAACCTGTTGCAACTGCCCGAAACCGCATCGCGCAGCGATGAAACCCTTAGCGAAGAGGCGCTGGAAAAGAACGCCCGGCTTCTGGAAGGCGTGCTGAGCGATTTCGGCGTGCAGGGCCGCATCACCGAAGTCAGCCCCGGTCCGGTGATTACACTGTATGAGTTGGAGCCCGCCCCCGGCATTAAATCCAGCCGCGTGATCAGCCTGGCCGATGACGTGGCGCGCAGTATGAGCGCCACCTCGGTCCGCATTGCCGTGGTGCCGGGCCGCAATGTGATCGGCATCGAGTTGCCCAACCGCCGCCGTGAAACGGTGTATCTGCGGGAACTTCTTATGGCCGAAAGCCACCGCGATGCCTCCATGCGCCTGCCGCTGGCCCTGGGCAAGGATATTGGCGGCGGGCCGGTGGTGGTGGATCTGGCGCGCATGCCGCATCTGCTGGTGGCGGGCACCACCGGATCGGGCAAATCAGTGGCCATCAACACCATGATTTTGTCGCTGCTTTACCGGCACTCCCCGCGCGAATGCCGCTTTATCATGATCGATCCGAAAATGCTGGAACTGTCGGCGTATGAGGGCATTCCGCACCTTCTGGCCCCGGTGGTGACCGAGCCGCGCAAAGCTATTTACGCGCTGAAATGGACGGTGCGCGAAATGGAAGAGCGTTATCGCGCCATGTCGATGCTGGGGGTGCGCAACATTGAAGGCTATAACATGCGCGTGCGCGAGGCGCGAGGCGCGGGGAAAACTTTATTGCGCAAGGTGCAAACCGGCTTTGACCCCGACACCGGCAAGCCCATCTTCGAAGACCAGCCGCTGGATTTAACCGACCTGCCCTACATCGTGGTGATCGTCGATGAAATGGCCGACCTCATGCTGGTGGCGGGCAAGGATATTGAAGCCGCCATTCAGCGCCTGGCGCAAATGGCGCGCGCCGCGGGCATCCATATCATCATGGCCACGCAGCGGCCCTCGGTGGATGTGATTACCGGCACAATCAAAGCCAATTTCCCTTCGCGCGTTAGCTTCCAGGTCACCAGCAAGATCGACAGCCGCACCATTCTGGGCGAGCAAGGCGCCGAACAGCTGCTGGGCCAGGGCGACATGCTGTATATGGCCGGCGGCGGGCGCATTACCCGCGTGCACGGCCCCTTTGTGGGTGATGACGAAGTGCAGACGGTGGTGAGTTTCCTGAAGGAACAGGGCGAGCCGGAATACCTGGAAGAAGTCACCGAGGAAGAAGGCGGTGAACAAGGCGGCTTTGGCGCGGGCAACGGATCAGAAAGCGGCGATGACCTTTACGACAAGGCGGTGGACATTGTTTTGCGTGAACGCAAGGCCAGCACCAGTTTCATCCAGCGGCATTTGCAGATCGGCTATAACCGCGCGGCGCGGCTGATGGAGCAGATGGAAAAAGACGGCATCGTCGGCGCCGCCAACCACGTGGGCAAGCGGGAGATTCTTGGAAGAAGTATGGATGATTAGGCGGCCAGCGCAGCAGCCCGGATACGATCAAAATAATGCGCAGCCCGGCCCCGGTATTTTGGAACGAGTCTCAGATGACTGGTGGCGTCTGTATGAGCACCCACCGTGACCCTGTATCCCAACTGACGGCCAACAAGAAAAATTCCTGTCACTCGGGTAAAAAGACCTTCGCCTCTTCCAACAAGACGCGGGGTATAGCTTTCTTCCATTCCAATAAATAACGCCGGCTTGCGACCTCCTATGGGCGCAAGCACGTGCTCTGACACCCGTGGAGGCGCATGTTTTGAAGGTACTGGCGCAGTTGTTTTCTCTGCATTACGTTCAAAATAATTGGCTTCTACCGCAATATAATTTCCCGCCATGTACCTAGGAATTCCCTTAAGCTTTGGTGGCAATATAAGGAAACGTGACATGGGCTTATCACCTATTCCCCTCTTCTGATTAAGGCTTTGTTCCCTCTTCAAGGCATCGGGAACGCGCATGCCGTGCACATTGTTTGGCGAACATTGATCGAGAATAAGCTGGAGCCTGTTGTCCATTTCAACGGCGCCGATGACCTGACAAATAACGCCTTTGTAATTATAAAATTCGCCGAGAACCGAAGCGGCGCGGCGAGCATGAGACATGGTCATAGAAATCTCTCCTTTAAAAATGAACACCAGTTTTTAGGCCACTGGATGCACAAAGTAAAATCCTAAACCGGCGTTAACCAAACTTTCTCCCTTTGTTAAGGAAGCCCGGTGAAATGCACACGGGTTTACTCAAAAACCACGGTTTTTAAAGGCTTTGGCAAAGGTTGAGGGCTTAGGATGGCTGCCTCAATAAGAAATGTCATCCCAGCGAAAGCTGGGATCCATGGCCGCCGCCTCTCTTCCTGAAAGGTTTCTGCCATGGATGCCAGCCTGCGCTGGCATGACGTAGAGAGATTTTGGAATAAATAATCATGACCGCATTAATCAACACCGTATATCCCAGCTACAGCAACACCGCCAATTATTCGGGCACGAACGCGGCCGTGAATTCGGCCGGCGCCGTCACCAATGCCGAGCATTACGACACCATCATCGGCCTGGAACGCGAGGGCCAGTTGGGCCTTAGCCAGTTCGGTCTTGTCAAGCTTCCGCGCGAGGTTCTGTTCCTGCAGGACGAACGCGGTGCGAAGGTGAAAGCCACCAAGCAGGGCGACCAGGTTTCTTCTTCCACGCGCAGCGATCTGGACGAAGACCGTTTGATCGACAAGGTGAAAAACGGCAGTGACCCGCTGGCCCAGCTTGCGGGTAAAAAAGACCCGCCGCAGGATCAGGCTTTGGCCTTCGCCGGCGCGCAAAGCCATGACAGCGGCCAGGCCAAAGACACCGCCCGCAAGGAAGACAATAAAAAATCCGCAAAAGAAGGGTTTTCACCCCAGGCGCGCCTGTTGGGCCATGGGGGCGATGAGGTTTATCGCGGCGTTATTTCCGCCACCGGCGACACGCTGGCTGGCCGGAATCTAAGCGTTCTAGCTTGATAATTTAAAACAACCGCATTTCCAAACAGAAAAGCAGATCCCCCCTCCCTTCGGGAGGGGAAATACCGCTTCGCCAAGCTGAGCATTTTTCGCTTAATCAAATGCCTCCATTATTCGTCACTTTTCCCGCTTCATTTTTGACATAAAATCTGGGCAGTTTAGGGGGATGAAAAACATCCCTGCCCTTCTGGTTCTTGCTCTTTGCGCCTTGACGCTGCCGCTGCATGCCGAGGCCCCGGCGCCGCAGCCCACCATCAAGCCGCTGACCGCTGAAAAAACCGACAGCGACGAGGATGCGCAGAAAAAAGCCGCCGCGCTCAGCGCGGAAGACCGCGAAACCATTTCCCGCATTGAAACCTATTTCAACACCATTCACACGCTGCGCGCCGAGTTCATGCAGACGCTTTCGGATGGCAATACCAGCACCGGCACGTTGTCCATTCGCCGCCCGGGCAAGATGCGCCTGGAATACACTCCGCCTAATCATGACCTGCTGGTCGCCGACGGTTTGTTCGTGCATGCCTGGGACAGCCAGGCCAAAACCTCATCCAGCGTGCCGCTGGGCCGCTCGATGGCCGACATTATCCTGCGCGACCCGCTGAAACTGTCAGGCGATGTGGATGTAAAGGAAATCCGCTATTTTCCTGAGATGATCGAGGTGGATATCGTGCAAAGCGACGACCCCGCCTCGGGCATTCTAACCCTGGAATTTCAAGATAAACCCCTGCAGCTTAAAAACTGGCGGGTGAAAGACGGCCAGGGCACGCAAACCCGCGTCGCCCTTTACAACGAGCAGGTGAACCAGGATATTCCTTCCTCCACCTTCGTTTACCGCGATCCGAATTTTGGGCATTAAGCGTGCGAGCGGTTGCGCGGTAAGCGTAGAGCGAGCCGCAAAAACGAGTCCTTTAATGAAAATTGCCACCTGGAACATCAATTCGGTGCGGTTGCGCCTGGACCTGGTGCTGCGCCTGCTGTCGGAAGAAAAGCCCGACATCCTATGCCTGCAGGAAACTAAAACGCCGGACGAATTTTTCCCCACCGAGGCTTTTGCCAAGGCCGGCTATAAGCACCAGCATATTTGCGGCATGAAGGGCTATAACGGCGTGGCCATTTTATCGCGCAAGCCCATCACCCTGCCGCAAGTGCGCCACTGGTGCGAGAAGCAGGATTGCCGCCACATCCATGCCCGTTTGGAAGATGGGACGGAACTTCATTGCGTTTACGTGCCGGCGGGCGGCGATATTCCCGATCCCAAGGCCAACGTGAAATTCGCCCATAAACTGCAGTTTCTGGACGAATTGGCCGGCTGGTGGAAAATGCATCCTCACGCCAAACGGCGCATTCTGGTGGGCGATTTGAACGTCGCCCCGCTGGAGCACGACGTGTGGTCGCACAAGCAGATGCTGGGGGTGGTGTCGCACACGCCGGTTGAAGTGGAAAAGCTGGCCGCCCTGCAAAAAGCCTTTGCGGGCGTGGATGCCCCACGGCATTTCGTGCCCGCCGGGCAGAAGCTTTATTCGTGGTGGAGTTACCGCGCCGCCGACTGGCGCGCTTCCGACCGCGGCAGGCGCCTCGACCATATCTGGGTCAGCAAGAACCTGGCGGGCGATCTGAAAAAAACGCGCATTTTAAAAGAAGCACGCGGCTGGACGCCCAAGCCCAGCGATCACGTGCCGGTGATTGCGGAATTTGGCTAATCGATTTTGTCGAAAGTTTCGGTGGGCGTAATCCCTTCCGGATTGCCCACGAAGAACACCGCCGGCTGGACAGAAAAAATCCGCTTCGCCACGCGCTGCACATCCGCGGCGGTAACGGCCTGAAGCGCCTTGGCGCGTTTTTCCTCTTCATCCATGGGCAAGCCGTTCAAACGCAGGCCTAAATAGCGCCCAGCGATATTCGAGGTAGACGTCAGGTCCAGCGGGGCCGAGCCGATCAGATAATCCTTCGCGGCCTTCAGTTCCTCGGCGCTTACCGGGTCTTTCACCATACGCGCTACTTCTTCGTTGATCAGGCGCAGGACTTCCGCCGCGTTCTTGCCCTGGAACGAGGCTTCCACCGTGAACAGCGGCCCATGTTCCAGCGCCGAGCTGCCGGAATTCACGCCATAGGTGAGTCCGCGCTTTTCGCGGATTTCCTTCATCAGCCGCGAGGAAAAACTTCCGCCGCCCAGGATGTAATCCATGATTTCCGCCGCATACCAATCGGCGTCATTGCGCTTCAGCCCCGGCCA
>JACQAB010000057.1 GCA_016195205.1 Pseudomonadota bacterium | reverse complement strand
ATACAACGGCATCCCGCGCAAAAGCTTCCCGCTGTTTCTGAAAGAATGCGAGTTCCGCTTCAACTACGGCTCACACCGCCAGCAACTATTTACTTTAACCAAATGGTGCTTTACTTAAGGCTTATCTACGACAGCCCCTAGTTTTTTTGCGATGAGGATCTGGCGATGAAAGTTTCTCATATGGCCTTAACGGCCGCGGTTCTTGTGGCGCCGGGAGTGGCGCAGGCCCAACCGCGTTCCACGCCTTCCATCGATATCTCAAGGATTATGCCGGTTCTAAACAATCTGACCGCGGACCGTATAAGCGCCTGTATTCAACAGATGGGCGCAGAAGGAAAGCTTAGTTTTCGTTTGGGAGATTTCACTTGCGTTAAAAAAGGCAGTGTAGCGCAAAACCCCGCGTCTTCCTGGAGCGGTTACAGCATTATTGTCCAGGCGCCTTTAAGCGCCGGCGCCGAGCCTTTTATGGTGGTGTTTGATGTTACGCGTCATTCTTCGCTTACAGGTTCCCGGCGTCTATCCGGCAGCGCGGCAGCCGAAAAATGGGAGGTCCTGCAAGCCGTGCATTACACGGTCGTAGGCGATGGCATCGTTAAGCCGTTTTCACCGGCCGAAAGAGTTGCGTTAGAGGGCGCACGCAAACAAGTAGCCCTGGCCTGCGGCATGCCCGTGCCAGCATCCGGCCCGATGCCTTTCATTGTTAAGCACAAAGAGTCTGCGCTCTAGGGGTTACCCCTCCATCTCGCCTTTGCGGTTGCGGATGGTGACATGGCCCATTTTACGGCCGTCGCGGGCTTCGCGCTTGCCGTACAAATGCAGATGCGCGCCCGGCATGCTTAAATAATCACGCCAGTTGCCGGACTCGTGGCCGATCAGGTTTTTCATCACGCAGGGGAACAGCGCGTGCGCATCGCCCAGCGGCAAGCCGCAAATGGCGCGCAGCAATTGTTCAAACTGGCTGGTGGTGGCGCCGTCGATGCTCCAGTGGCCGGAATTATGCGGGCGGGGGGCCATTTCATTCATCAGCACCTTGCCGTTCACCACGAACATTTCCACGGCCAGCAATCCCACCACTTCCAGTTTTTCGCATAAGGTTTCCGCCATGTGCAGCGCCTGCTTGCGCACCTCTTCGCTGATATTCGCGGGCACATGGGTTTCATCGAGGATGGCGTTTTTGTGCCGGTTTTCCACGGGTGGATAGCTGCGCATCAGCCCATCGGCCCGCCGCGCGGTGATGACCGAGATTTCCTGCTCAAACGGCACCAGGGCTTCGACAATCGCCTCGTCAGTTTTCAGGGCTTTCCAGACGTTTTCGGTTTCCTCAGCCTTGCGGATCACCACCTGGCCCTTGCCGTCATAGCCCATGCGCGTGGTTTTGGCGATGCAGGGCAGTTTTAAGGCATCCAGCGCGCTGCGCAGCTCCACCGCTGAATGCACGGCGCGGAATTCGGGCGTAAGTAGCCCCAATTCACGCGCAAAACTTTTTTCCAGCAGCCGGTTCTGCGCAATGTGAAGAACGGATGATTTGGGATAGCAGGGTGCATGGCGTTCCACCGTGGCCACGGCTGCGGCCGGCACGTTTTCCCATTCCAGCGTGATAACATCCACATTGGTGGCGAAAAACTCCAGTTTTTTATGGTCGCCAAAGTCGCCCAGGGTACGCCAGGGGGTGATCTGGCAGGCAGGTTCGTCGGCGCTGCGCGTGTAAATATGGGTTTTATAGCCCAGGCGCGCCGCGGCCATGGCCGTCATGCGCGCAAGCTGTCCGCCGCCAAGAATGCCGAGGGTAGAGCCGGGAGGAAGGGTTTTCATTTTAGCGTTTGGCTTTTTTACGAACGGCCTTGCCCGGCTTTAGCGCAATCGACGCCGTTTGCGCCACGCGCCAGCGGGATAGTTTGGTGGCCAAAACCTTGTCCTGCGTGGCCAGAATGGCCACCGCCAGCAATCCGGCGTTTTTCGCGCCTGGCTCGCCAATCGCCAGCGTGCCGACGGGAATGCCGGCCGGCATCTGCGCGATGGAGAGCAGGGAATCCAAACCTCTCAGCGCTTTGCTTTCCACCGGCACGCCCAGAACGGGCAGGGAGGTCAGCGCCGCGGCCATGCCGGGCAGATGCGCCGCGCCGCCCGCGCCGGCGATAATCACCTTCAGCCCGCGCCGGGCGGCGGTGGTGGCGTATTGATACAGCCGCTGCGGCGTGCGATGCGCGGAAACAACGTTGATCTCGGCCGTGACGCCGAATTGCTTCAAAGTGTCGTCGGCGTGCTTCAGCGTGGCCCAGTCTGATTGGCTGCCCATGATGATGCCGACCAAAGCTTTCTTGTTTTTCGCCATGAATCTTGTCGCCCGGTGAAGGTGAATCCGGCTTTCGCCGGAATAAGGCTTCGGTTAAGATACAAATTCCTTGCCTTTCCCCCAAGGCTTTTATGTCAGCGTTACCCTCTCAAATGAAAGCCCTTATTGCCGATGCTACGGGCATGGCAGAGGCTTTGCTTCCTTCCAGTCAGCCGGTGCCCCAGCCCGGCAAGACCGAAGTATTAATCCGCGTGCACGCCGCGGGCATGAACCGGGCCGATATTCTGCAGCGCAAGGGGCAATATGATCCGCCACCGGGCATTACTTCGATCCTCGGTTTGGAAACCGCCGGTGAAGTGGTGGCGGTGGGCGAAAATGTGAAGCGCTGGAAAGTGGGCGACCGCGTCATGGCATTGCTGTCGGGCGGTGGCTGCGCGGAATATGTGGCGGTGCCTGAAGGCCAGTGCATGCCCGTGCCCGAAGGTTTTTCTTATGCGCAGGCTGCGGTGCTGCCCGAAGGGCTTGCCACCATATGGGCCAATGTGTTCGAAGCGGGAAAGCTGAAAAGCGGTGAAACCGTGCTTATTCACGGCGGTGCCAGCGGGATCGGCACGCTGGGCATTCAAATGGTGCGGGTGTTTGATGCGGTTCCCCTGGTCACGGTAGCAAGTGAAAGAAAAGCCCAGGCCTGCCGCGAGCTGGGCGCGGCGCTGGCGGTGCTGTATCCGTCGCAGGATTTTGTGATTGAGGTTTTGACGTTCACGCAAAACCGCGGGGTCGATATTGTGCTGGACCTGGGCGGCGGCGAATACGTGCCGCGGAATATTCAGGTGCTGGGGCCGGGTGGGCGTCATATAAGCATCGCCACCCAGCATGGCCGCATGGCAAAGATTGACCTGCGCGCGATTATGCTGCGAGGCCTTACGCTTACCGGCTCGATGATGCGTTCGCGGCCGGTTGAGGAAAAGGCCCGCCTGCTACGCGAGGTGGAGGCCAATATCCTGCCGCATGTGGCGGCCGGGCGCATAAAACCCGTTATTTTTCAAACCTTTCCCCTGGAAAAAGCGGGGGACGCACATAAATTGATGGAATCCGGCGCGCATATCGGTAAGATTGTGCTTACGGTTTAGCGCATTCGCAGACCGTATCCCAAAACAAGTCAAGGTTGTGGGATTGCCGGGGAGGTTCTCCGGCGAGAGAGTAAGGCGTTAGGCGTTAGGAATTAGGCGTTAGTTGGTTTTTTCTAACGCCTAACGCCTAAAGTCTAACGCCTTTGTAAAAACGCCAAGGAGAATAGTATGTCGAGCCCGCTCATGCCCAAAGCCACCGCCGTGTGGCTGCTTGATAATACCTCGCTCACCTTCGATCAGGTGGCGGAATTCTGCGAATTGCACCCGCTGGAAGTGAAGGCCATTGCCGATGGCGAAGTGAATATCGGCATGGTGGGGCTGAATCCCATCGTGCAGGGCCAGCTCAGCAAGGAAGAAATCGCTCGCTGCGAGAAAGACCCCACCGCGCGCCTGGCCTTGGTGAAATACAACCTGCCCGAAGTCGCGCGGCGCAGCAAAGGCCCGCGCTACACGCCCGTCACCAAGCGCGGTGACAAGCCCGACGCCATTGCCTGGATCATCAAAACCCATCCGGAAGTGTCGGATGCGCAAATAGTGCGCCTGATCGGCACCACCAAAAGCACCATCGCCAAAATCCGCGACCGCGCGCACTGGAACATGCAGAACATCAAGCCGCGCGATCCGGTGCTGCTGGGCCTGTGCAAACAAACCGATCTTGACGCCGCCATCGCCAAGGCGCGCAAGAAACTGCCCAAGGAAAAACAGGAAGAGCTGGCCAAGGCCGACGCCGCGCCCACGGCTGATCTGGGCCAGGCCGACCAGCCCTCCGACGCGGGCTTCGAGCAGTTGATGAAAACGGCGGGGTAGGGATCAGGGATTTGGGATTGGGGATTAGAAGCTGGCGGGAAAAACCACCATTACGGACATCCCCGCGAAAGCGGGGATCCAGTTTGTTCAATCGGAACAGCTTTCCTTGCTTTTATGGGTGTGAAGGATTACATACACGGCTAGTTAATTCGGTGACGCGGGATAGAGCAGCCCGCCCGCCGGCGAAGGCCGGCAAAATTAAAAGCTACCGGGCGCTCCCTGCCGGTAGGAATTAGGTGACGCGGGATAGAGCAGCCCGGTAGCTCGTCAGGCTCATAACCTGAAGGTCGCAAGTTCAAATCTTGCCCCCGCAACCACCTTTCTCTAGAGAAATCAATTAGTTATACTCGCTGTGCCGCGCTTGCCTAAGCGTTGACACCCGTTACCGGGTGTTGCCACGCTTTACGCAGAAATGTCAAAGACTTACGGCTGATTTCTACATCGCCTTACAACAGCGTTCAATTTCCTACATGGCACAAAACTGTCACAAAAAATTGCGTGCGCCGATCAGAGTCTATGAAGCTGTTCAAGCGTCCTGGTGCACGTCTGCGTCAGCAAGGAGGAACGCGCTCTTTTGGCAGCGGCATGCCAGCGGGCCGATATGAGCCTCAACGACTTCATGAGGAGCAAAGCGCTGGACGCGGCGGAAAGCGACATCCTTGAGCGACGCGTGGCGACCATTGCTACAAAGGATTGGGAGGCATTCGAGGCGTGGGCGAACGGTCCTGCCCAGGAGAAAGCCGCGCTCAAGGAACTCGCCAGCAAGTCCCCTACATGGCTTACGTAGGGAAAGTCCACCCCCAATCCCTGCGCGACATCGCTCAAGGCCGATCCAGCTTAACGCGAAGCCTGGCGGTTCAGGCCACGACTACCTCGAGTATGTCGCCACCATTCTCGCCGACAATCTTCGCGCCCGCGTGGAGTATCAACATCGCGCTTGCGATGTCCCTGACACCCTGCTGCATCTCGTCAACTGCCAAATTGGAGAACGTCGGACGCAGGCTCCCGTCACCTTTGGGAATACGCAGAGCCACATCGATCAGCAGTAGCAGCATCTGGTAGCGGGTGTTGAAGAACTCCATCATCTTTTGCGCAGCTTCGCTGGCGGCGGCTTTGGATTTCCCAACCTGAACTGCTATGACCTCGGGAGGCTGCTGCTCGGCGGCCTCGAAAAGTTTGAGGAACCTTCCGAAGTGCGAAATGCTTCCAGGTTCGTCGCTGACACCCTCTCCCTGTGAGGAGATGTTGAATAGTCTTGCATTCGCCTGCTGTCGCGCTGAATAAGAGATGGCCAATAGTTACCATCTTCGGTACTAAATGTTTCCTCCGCGTCACCCCAAAGCCCGTGAATAAAAATGATTGCGCCTTCCGGCTTGCTCGGCGGAGGCCCGGCGGGGATTATTCGAGTTTCTGCGAGCGCAGTGCTAGTAAGATGCAGAATTATGCTAACAGCATACGATATTGCGATGAACCAAGCACCAACACGAGACGCCAGGTTATGCAACATCATAGAGCGCGTCTCTTCAATGTGAACATGGTCCACAGTGTGGCAGCTAGTCGAGACCGCAACGCTTGGGTGCCGCTACTATGTCGTAGCTCATCTTGGCTAGAACTTGTCGTGCATCATCCAGCTCGCGACCTTCGCCTCCGGTCGTGACGTGCGGCAAATTGTTGTTGTGCCTATCGGTCCGAGTGTCGATGACTGCGCTGACTTCCCCTTTATTCCAAGCAACCGAGGCGGTCATTTCGACGGTGTTGGTCTGGCGTGTCTTGTCGACCGAAAGAGGATAAAAGTTTGCGGACAGGAAAATAGGATCGCCGCTTGCTGTTTTACCTTCGATTGAGGAATATACATTTCCTCCGTCAATGCTTACGTGAGGGGGATAGGGGTGCCCATCGATAGCATTGATCATTGCCTTGACGAACTGGCCACCTATACAGGCTAGATTATCTGACATCGCTTCCTCCCTGCCGCCACAATAATAGCACGTATGTGGAGTGCGAATACTTTCAACCCCGGTTAAAAAGTATTAACCACCTTCGTACAGTCAGCGTCAGCCGTTTTGACATGGTCGGATCTAGACAAGTTGCTAGGGGGTCGCTTCGGTATGAAGACGTAGCGCGTTCTCATGGATAGCGTAAGGCAGCGGGGCTCCCCCCGCCCCCGGCACCGGGGCTTATAGCTCTTATCGGCTTATAGCTCTTTGGCCTATCGCACTTACACACTACCTCAAACTCACAATACCTCAAATTTTCGGCAGAGGCGAAGGCCCGCCGGTTTTAATGCGAGGAAGGCGATCCTCGGAGCTCGTCCTCCCGAGCAACGCCCCAAGGTCGGGCTCGCCAGACGGAGTCAGTGGGAGGGATGAATCTCGGATCATGCGGAAGCCGGTCTCGTGCAAAGCCTTGAGAAATGCGACTTCAACGTCTACGGCTATCTGCGCCCCTTCCATATCCGCATCTTCGGAGAACAAGGGACGACGGACCGCTTCCCTCACTTTTTCGTAGACGGCTCGGATATCGGATGCACTCACCACATAGTACGACGCCGCGTTCTGGAGATCATCGACTATTTGAACGCCGTCTCGCGCCTGCAGAAAAAGTTCCCAAACGTCCGATGGGGTGCGCAGCGACCATATGTCGCGGGCCGAAATCTCTGGATTCTTGTCACGATGCATGTGCGCGCTCTTGGAAGGCTTGGATTGTCTCACCACGGACGCGCTTCCTCGACATGACACCAACTCTAACCGCAGAATTCGCGGCGCGCACGGCAACTGATCGCAAATCAGTCCACTTCCTTAATGTAACCATACTGGGCAGGAGAGGCAACCCCCAAGCCACTAACTGCGGCAAGGAAGGAAACTTTCTGAAACTTTCCAAAATGCCCGCTTATTCCTGCCCGTGGTGTGGTGACCACATTCACCCCATGGTAGGTACGCCCTTTACCCTGTCGCGTACGCCGCTGCAAAAGTGGTTTTACGCCATATACCTGTTTACCGCTTCGCGCCACGGCGTTCCTGCCAAGGAATTGCAGCGCCAGCTTGGCGTAACCTATAAATGCGCGTGGCGCATGGGTCACGAAATTCGCAAATACATGGCCAAGGTTGACGGCAATTTTCCGCTTGGCGGAACGGTTGAAGCCGATGAAACCATGGTAGGTGGCAAGCGTATGGGCAAGCGGGGCCGGGGCGCGGCTGGAAAGACGGTGGTGTTTGGCATGGTGGCGCGTGAAGGTGACGTTATGACCCAGGTTGTTCCGAACGTGCGGCGCAAGACACTTCTCCCGATTATCGAGGCCAATGTTGTGAAAGGCGCAGCGCTGAAAACGGATGAATTGCCTTCTTACCGGACAATCACTGGTAAAGGTTACAGGCATGAAACCGTTAATCATGGGCGCGGGGAATACGTACGCGGCAAAATCCACACTAACACCATCGAAGGCTTTTGGAGCCAGTTGAAGCGTTCGATCACTGGAACCCATGTTCATGTTTCTGGAAAGCATTTGCCTAAGTACCTTGGCGAGTTCGAGTTCAGATACAACATGCGTAAAGCGCCTGACCTTATGTTCCCCGCGCTTTTGGGGGCTTTTTAAAAACTTTCTTTTTAGGCTTGGCCATGGCGTTAAACAGCTTGTCGAAAACTTTTTTGTCACCCTTTGAAGGATGCTCTTTGGCAAAGCGTTCAAGCTTTTTATGCTTCCGCGCCTCTTCGAGGCTGAGATATTTGCCGATAGACATTATGGATTTCCCTTAATGGTGGAAGTAAGTGTTTTTGG
>JACQAB010000052.1 GCA_016195205.1 Pseudomonadota bacterium | reverse complement strand
AGTTCGAAAAGGCGTACGCGTGGACATCTCTATGGGAGGGCCCTGATTGGATAAAATTAAGCTTAATAAGCATCCATCATTCAGAAGTCATTAAGGCTGTTTCGGTAGGTTTAGACCATTATTCAGGGAGGAATCATTTGGACGTTGCCCACGAAAGCCATACAGGACCACGCAGCCAATATGTCATGGTCTTTGCACAAGTTTCAGGCAGCAGCCCTTTTTCTAAGGAAGTGAGAAGGGAGCGGGGCGATCGCCCATTAGGAGGTGAATTGCCGGATAGAACTGCCGGGCCTGTAAACGAACCCACGCTGCAAACGGCTTCTCTACCTCCGACGTCTAATAAAGCTGACTTTCCTAAGCCGGCCGGAAGAGGCTAACCCTTCCTAAGAAGAACAACGAAGCGCCGCCCTTTAAGGCGGCGTTTGCGTTTGTGGGGCAGGGGGCGGAGTTCCCATCATTTGTTCGGTATAAGAACGGCGCAGCAGCATAATGCTAATCCGGCGGTTTTGCGGATTGGCCGGATCATTGGTCACCAAAGGCTCGCGGTCGGCCTTGCCCACCAGAGACTGAATACGCTCGCCCGGAATGCCCATGGCCATCAGCGCCTCAAGGCTGGATTGCGCGCGGTCGCTGGAAAGTTGCCAGTTGGTGCGCCGCGACGAGGGCGGGAAGGGCGTGTTGTCGGTATGCCCGGTAATGGCCCACCAGATTAACCAGGTGGCGGCTTCTTCCCGCCAGGATCGAGCTGCCCGTGGCGAACAGCGAATAACCGTCGCGATCGACAATTTGAATGCGCAGGCCTTCGGGCGTGGAATCAATAATCAGGTTTTTATCCAGGTCGGCCAGCGACGGCTCGCTTTTAAGGGCCTCGCGCAGGGAGGTTTCGGCGTTCTTGAAAACCTCTTCCTCTTTTTTCTTTTGTTCTTGGGCGTTTTTATCTTCGGCCGCACCCGGTTTTGCACCAAGCGTTTGCGAGCTTACCGCTTCCTTGGCTTCCTTATCGGGGCCTTGCGGCTGTCCCGCGCCGGGGGTTTCTCTGCGGTCGTTCTCGCTTTCATCGGGTTCGGGAATGGCTTTGCTGACGCCGGGGGGTGAAGAGTCGCTCATCTGCGCGCCCGGTGAAGTAATGCTTTGCCCGCCAAACACGCCGCCCGCGCCTGATTCTGATTTGGAAATACTGGCCGGCGCGAAGTAATCGGCAATACCTTTACGCTCAATGTCGGTGGTCACGTTCAACAGCCATAACAGCAAAAAGAACGCCATCATGGCGGTCACGAAGTCGGCATAGGCGACTTTCCACGCGCCGCCGTGGTGGGCATGCCCACCCTTCTTTATTTTCTTGATGACGATAATTGGAGCGGTGGAGGGGGCGCCTTTGGGAGCGGCCATGGGTTACCCTGGGGCTGGTAAGGTGGAAGTGGCCTCTTCCATTTCAAGGAAGCTGGGGCGCAAGTCGGAATCAATCGCCTTGCGGGCGTATTCGATCGAGATGGAAGGGGCATAGCCGCTTAAATGCGCCAAAAGCCCCGTTTTGATGACGATGAAGTACTTGCCGTTCAGGTCGAACGTGGCTTTCAACGTGTTGGAGATGGGGGCAACATAACCGTAAGCCGTCCATACGCCCAGGAAGGTTCCCACTAGCGCGCCGCCAATCATGTGGCCCAGCACCTCGGGCGGTTCGGCAATCGCGCCCATGGTCATGATCACGCCCAGCACGGCGGCGACGATGCCCAGGGCAGGCATGCCGTCGGCCATGTTTTGAATGGCATCCGATACGGCGTGTTCTTCGTTGTGATGCACTTCGATCTCCGCGTCCATCAGGGCTTCCAACTCGTGCGGCTTGTCGGAGCCCAGAGTCACCAGGCGCAGATAATCGCAGAAGAACTCGACCGCGTGATGATCATGAAGAAAGCCGGGAAACTGCTGGAAAAGGCTGCTGTCGTCGGGCTTTTCAATATGCGCTTCTAGCGCCAGCATGCCTTTAGTTTTTGCCAGCTTGAAGGTCTGGTAAAGCATGCTCAAAAGCTCGACATAGCTTTGCTTGTTGTATTTTGGTTTTTTAAACGCCAGTGGCAGAAGCTTGGTGGTGCGCTTCAGGACGGCCGGAGGATTGCTGGTAATAAAAGCGCCGATGGAAGAGCCGATGATGATCACGGCTTCAAGAGGCTGCCACAGAACCTCGATGTGCCCATGCTCGAGAACATAGCTCACCAGCGTGCATAAAATGACGACAAGGATGCCGATGATACTTTTCATGCGAAATCAACGGGCTTTCGTGTAGCGAAATCCGGCGGTAACCTTCCTTAACAAGGATGACTCAGTTACGGTTAAAGAGAATTTAACGAAATTGGCCGCCTATTATTGGCCGCTATAACGGCATCCGGAGTATGATGTTCCGGATAAGAAAGGAGTTCCCATGAGCATTATGGATATTGCCGCCTGGAGCCTGATCGGTGGGTTATCGCTGATTTCCGTGGGCGGGCTTCTTATTTGGGCCTATGGCGATTCCCTGCAGGTACGCCAGCCGGGAGGCGGGCGCACGGCCGTGGCCGCGCGGATGAACTTCATGGGCGTGCTGATTTACAGCGTGGTGATGATTATCGTCGGCATGGCCCTGCTGCTGCACGGCACGTTCTTTTTATTGAACAGCCACTAAATCATCTTTTCCAGCAGCGGCACCAGCGCATAGTAAACCGAAGCCAGGCTGCAGATCATCAGAACCAGGAAGGTTATCTGCGTGCCAACCACGCGCACCAGATTGGCCATTTTGCCATCCCCAACGCCATAGGCGTGCAGTACCCGTGCCACCACCAGGGATGCGCCCAGCCCATGCAGAATAAGGCGGGGGGCGCCGTGCAACTCGATGAGCAGCAGCAACAACAGGCACATGGGAATGAATTCGATAAAGCTGCGCTGCACGCGTTCCGAGCGTTTCCATGGCTCTTCCCCCTTGGCGGCATTGCCAATCGCCACGGTGACCCATTCGCGGAAGATATTCAGGGAAAGGATAAGAAGGATAAGGCCAAGGATGCCTGCGTAAAGAATGGTGACGGTGGGGGTGTAATTCATGACGGCGATCCTCCGAAGGGCGGACGGGGTTTGTCGAACAAGGCCAGGCGGGCACGGCGGCCCATGGCAATCAGACCCTTGAATAGCGCAATGGTCAACAAAATCATCCCTTCGATGATCAGGATGGCCACGAGAATCTCGATCGGGAACTTGATGATCAGGAAGCCAACGCCCGCCAGCACCGCCAGAATCAGCAGCAGCCACACCGCAATGTGAATCGCCGCGGCCACAAAAACTAGAATGAGAAAGCCGATGGCGATGCCAAGGGCGAGTTCAAGGAAGATCATGCTTCCTTCTTAGCATTCTCGATGGCTTGCTGCAAAATCTTAACGCCTGAAGCCGGTCCAGTTGGGTGATTCCACACCGCGCCGATTACGGCCAGAAAATCAACCCCGGCGCGCACCAGCGGCGCGCAGTTCTCTGCCGTAATTCCGCCAATGGCCACGCAGGGCGTGGTGGCCATCTGCGCCCAGTCTTCCAGAACCTGAGGGGACACCAGCGGGGCGTCTTCCTTCGTGCTGCTGGGGAAGACCGAGCCAAAGGCCACGTAATCGGCCCCGGCCGCGGCGGCCTCCATGGCGGCATCCTTGCTGGCATAGCAACTGACGCCGATGATTTTCTTTTCCCCAAGCATGTGGCGCGCCTCGGCATAGGGCATGTCGGTGCGGCCGATGTGAACGCCGTCGGCGCCGGTCTCGAACACCAGATCGGCGCGGTCATTCAAAATGAAAGCCACGTCGCGTGCTGCGCAAAGTGGCATCAGCGCCGACACGGCTTTTTTCCAAACATCGTCCGGCGCATCTTTCAGGCGCAGCTGGAAGCAGGCGATGTCAGCCGCCTGCAGCACGGCGGCCAATGGGTCCTTGAAAGCGGAAAGCTCAAACTGCGGGGGGGAGATGAGGTCGATGCGGGACATGTT
>JACQAB010000051.1 GCA_016195205.1 Pseudomonadota bacterium | reverse complement strand
CAGTCCCTGCGGCGTTCAAATCATGTCTAAATCCAGCCATGATTTCTGCAATATTAGAGGGTATTCCTTGCGATTTGAACTTGGCCCCTGGCAGATTGATATTAAAACCTTCAACTTGCGCAGGATCGGTCAGAAGTATTTGGACTTCTCCACCGATAGTGCCCAATGCAAAGCCGTGTCTGGCCGTAGGCGCCGTAGGACAATTCCAACGAACACATACTTCCGTTCCTGCCACTAATTGTTTGAGTGATTGTGTAGCCATTTTTTGTTCCTTATGAAAAGTCTTTTAAATCACGTGCCAATCTGAGTACCTTTTTTGTGTTCTAATGTAAAATGGTTTTTATGCTCAACAAAACCGTTAACATTTTCCTCGAAGAACGCGAACGCTGGCTGCTGTGGCTGCCGGTGTTCATGGGGCTTGGCGTGGCGCTTTATTTCACGGGGCATGTTGAGCCCCCGCTTTGGCCCGCGCCGGCGCTAAGCATCGTGCTTCTGGCCGCCGCCATTTTCCTGCGCCACACGGCGTTTCTTCCCGTTCTGCTGGTGCTGCTGATGGTGGCGCTGGGCTTCAGTGCGGCGAAGCTGGAAACGCTGGTGGTCGCCCAGCCCATGCTGCATGAGGATTTGAAAAACGTGGATGTGCAGGGAAGGGTGGTGAGCCTTAGCCATCTGGACGAAGGCTATCGCATCCTGGTGGCCCAGCCGCAGGTTTCCGGCCTGGCCCCGGAAAAAACCCCCAGCTATTTGCGCGTTAAATTCATCCATTCCACCAAGCTCCCGCGCCTGGGATCGTGGGTGACGTTCAAGGCCATGCTTTTCCCGCTTTCCGGGCCGATTGAGCCGGGCGCGTTTAACTTCCGCCGCTTCGCTTTTTTTAGCGACTATGGCGGAACGGGCTTTGCGCTGGGTTATTGGCGTTATGCCGACGGCCCGCCGCCCTCGTTAATGCAAGAAATAGCCCTGTTCTTCGAAAGGCTCCGCGTGGAAATGGCGCGCAAAATCCGCGCGCATGATGACAGCCGCGAAACCGCGGTGGCCGTCGCGCTGGTCAATGGCGACCAGGCGGGCATTCCCAAGGGCACGCTGACGGCCATGCGCATTTCCGGCATCTCGCACATTCTGTCGGTGTCGGGGCTGCATATTGCCATGGTGGCGGGGGCGGTGTTCTTTGCCCTGCGCGCGTTGATGGCCCTGTGGCCGTGGTTGGCTTTGCATTGGCCAATCAAGAAAATTGCTGCAGGGGCGGCGCTGCTGGCGGCGGTGTTTTACACGCTGATCTGCGCCGCGCCGGTGCCGGCGGTGCGCTCCACGCTGATGACCGGCTTGGTGCTTCTGGCGATGATGGTTGACCGCCGCGCGCTTTCCATGCGGCTGGTGGCTTTCGCGGCGTTTGTGTGCCTGCTGGTTTCGCCGGCCTCGATGCTGGATGTCAGCTTTCAGATGTCGTTCGCGGCGGTGACCGCGCTGATTGCCGCGTTCGAGCATAGGGAAAACGCCCTGCTCAACGCCTTTAAAGGCCAAAGCTGGCTGGGGCGCATCGGGTTTTACCTGGCGGGGTCGGTGCTTACCTCGCTGGTGGCCAGCGCCGCCACCGCGCCCTTCATTCTTTATTATTTCCAGCAGGTGAACTGGTATGGCGTGCTGACCAATCTGATCGCCGTGCCGCTTTCCAGCTTCATCATCATGCCCGCCGGCGTGGTGGCGGTGCTGCTGATGCCCTTTGGGTGGGAGGCCGGCCCGCTTTGGGTGATGCGCGAGGGCATTCACTGGATGTTGAAAAGCGCGGAATGGGTGGCCACCTTTCCCGGTTCGGTCACCTATCATCCGGCGATGGATTTTGGTTTTCTGCTGGCCGTCACGGCCGGCGGGCTGTGGCTTTGCCTGTGGCAAAACCGCTGGCGCTTTCTGAGCGCGGTGCCGCTGCTGGTCGGCACGCTGGGGTTTCTGTTTACTATACGGCCCGATGTGCTGATCGCCGAAGATGGGATCACTCTGGCCGCCCGCGCGGCAGACGGCAATTTAATCGTGCGGGCCGAGCATCTGGATGATTTCGAGGTGAACGCCTGGCGCCAGCGCGATGGGCATCAGGGAGTAAATGGGCCTTATCCGCTGGATTGGTTTGAAGTGGCAAAAAAGGGTGGGGAAGGTCCGCTGTCCTGCACCGGTTACGACTGCGTTTACACCAAAGCCGGGCACGCCATTGCTTTTCCCATGAGTGATGCGGCGATTGCCGCTGCCTGTGGCCAGGGAGAAGTGATTGTTGCTGCGCTGGTGGAAAGCGCCTGTCTCGGAAAAACGGTAATCAACCGTGACGTTACCCACGCCAAGGGCAGCCATGCGATTTATATCTCGGAACAGGGCTTGCGCATTCAAACCGCGCTGGATGAAAAAAATAAACGACTTTGGGAATAAGAGAGAGCTAATTGCAGTATTCCAAAATAAGATTCCCCTCCCCTTGAGGGAGAGGCTAGGGGAGGGGTCAGGTGGTGGCTGTTCAGTGTGTGGCTTGGTGTAAAGACGAACCCCTCACCAGCCAAAACTAAGACTTAGCTTCGCTAAGCCTAAGTTTTGGCAACCTCTCCCTCAAGGGGAGAGGAAAGTTTTATTTATTTGGCTCGAGGAGAGCACCAGGATAATCCGCATGGCTGGTGGGGCTTTCCCAGAAGCGGATATTGGCCAGCCGCGCGCGGTTTTCGCTGATGCGCTTCACCGGCTCTTCCAGACGGCGGAAAAAATGCTCAGCCAAACGTTCGGCGGTGGGAGAAGAGGCCATCACGTAAAGCTTGAAGGTGGAAAGGGTGTTGCCGGGCACGTCGAACCCCTTGGCCTGCACGTTCTGGTGCAGTTGCGCCTGCCAGTTTTCAAACGTCATGCCTTTCGACGGATCAAAGAATAGGCGCAGCATTTATGCCGGCATGCACCACGTCCATCATCAGCTTTTGCAGGAAGCCGAAATCCACCACCATGTCGGTTTGCTCGCCCTTGGCGGGAAGCTGGGCGGCGGCGCAGGTGGCCTCAATCCGGCCGGTATGCCCATGCGGGCTGCGGCACACGCTGCCATGCGCGGGAATGCGATGGCCGTAGGAAACGTGGATATGTTTGGTGGCGGTGAACATGACGCATGTCATCCCGGAAAGCGCGAGGCGCTTATCCGGGATCCCATTTGATTTTTCTAATCCCAAACAAATGGGATCCCGGTTCGCGTTCGCTTCGCGAACTTGGCCGGGATGACAATATCAATTAATACCGTCTCATCAACCCCACCAGCTTGCCCTGAACCTGCACGCGATCGGCGGGGTAGCTCATGGTCTGGTAGTTGTGGTTGGCGGGCACCAGGTCGATCATGCTGCCCTTGCGGTAGAAACTTTTCAGCGTCACTTCCTGCTGGTCGATCAGGGCGACGGCCACGGCGCCGTTTTCCACCGCGTCGCATTGCTGGATGATCACGTTGTCGCCGTCGAAAATGCCGGCTTCAACCATGGAGTCTCCGGCCACTTCCAGCACGTAATGGTCGCCACGGCCAAGCAGGCCGGCGGGAACATCCACCGTGCGGGAATGATCGCGCAGGGCTTCAATGGCGGTGCCGGCGGCAATACGGCCCAGCATGGGCAAGGGCATGACGGCATTGGCGACGGCCTGAGCGGCGCGGCCCACGGCCTGGCCGATTTTCTGCGAGGCGTTTTTCACACCCGCCGCGGTTTTCTGCACGGCTTCGGAAACTTTCAGGTTCAGGGAATCCGGCAGGCGCGTGACTTCCAGCGCGCGAGCGCGGTGCGGCAGGCGGCGGATGAATCCGCGCTCTTCCAGGCCGCTGATCAGCCGGTGAATGCCCGATTTCGATTTAAGGCGCAGCGCGTCCTTCATTTCGTCAAAAGAAGGCGAGATGCCATCTTTGGCCAGACGGTCGTGGATAAAAATGAGGAGTTCTTGCTGTTTGCGGGTGAGCATGGTGGCGGCTCCGTGTTTGATTCGATTCTGATTCGTTCGTGGATCGATTGGAACAAAAGATGAATATCAATGTTTGTTCTAGTTTGGTTCCTATGGGGGAGTCAAGCCTTTTTTGCACAAAGCGGCAAGCTGCGAGCTTCAAGCTGCAAGTTAAAAGGTGAAATAAGCTTGTCGCTTGAAGCTTGTGGCTTGCCGCTTATTTGCTATCCGCCGGGGCCAAAATCATCACGATCTGCCGGCCTTCGAATTTAGCGTCATATTCCACGCGGGCCAGGGCGGCCAATGTTTCCTTCACGCGGGTGAGGAGCTGAAGGCCCAGTTCCTGGTGCGCCATTTCGCGGCCGCGGAAGCGCAGCGTGACTTTCACCTTGTCGCCGTCGGTAAGGAAGCCCTTGGCCGAGCGCATTTTGATGTTGAAGTCGTTGTCGTCGATGGTGGGGCGCAGCTTGATCTCCTTCACATCGATCACTTTCTGCTTCTTGCGCGCCACCGCCGCCTTTTTATGCATCTCGTATTTGTATTTGCCGTAGTCGAGGATTTTGCACACCGGCGGTTCGGCATTGGGGGAAATTTCCACCAGATCCAGTCCCACGGCTTCGGCCATCTCCAGGGCCTGCGGCGTGGCGACGATGCCCTGCATTTCGTCGTTTTGATCAATCAGGCGCACTTGGCGGGCCATGATATCCCGGTTCACGCGAGGGCCATCCTTGGACGGCGTTTTTTCCGGCGTGCGCGACTTTATTTCTGGTCTGGCTATGGATCGGTCTCCTTCAACGTTACGAAAGGGCGCTATGTTAGCGGTTCATAGCTAAAGGGCAAGGGGGAAAGTTGCGTAAAAAGCGGGTTAAGGCTCGTTCGGAGCGAGGTAAAGCGTTACCCTTCTTCTTTGAGTTTGAAGCTTGATGTCGGGTGGAATACCGGCATCCTCCATGGCTTCCTGGAAAAAGCCGTTGGGCCATTTGAAGGAATTATTGACGCGCAGGCGGTGCCCTTCTTTCAGGCGAAAAGACCGGTGCCCCAGCCGGATATGAAGCGGCCTTTTGATGACAAGCTCATGAGACAGCAAATCGTGCTTTTTGTCCCACACGGGCCTGTAGTCGAAATCGGATTCACGGGCTCCTTTAAGGCCAAGCTCGTGAATCATTCGCGTGATAAGCGACAGATAAAAATTCTTAACGATAACGCTGTCGTAATTGGCGACGACGTCTTTGCCATCGTTGTGAGCGTCAACCGAAACAAGAAGGTGTCCCTTATGTTGTGCCGTTGCTTTGAGGTTCTTCAGCGCCTTTACCAGAACATCATGTGGGGATTCTTCTTCTACATTGCAAGGCAGGTTTGAAATCGTCAGGCCCATGCAGACCAGCAAGGGATTCTTAAGGAGCCGGCGGATTGGAACGCGTTTAAAAAAATTAGCTTTTCGAGGGTAAACGGTGACGTCCTGAAAATTCTTCCCGAATTCGTCGGCCGTAGAGGCGTGGAACGTGTCCGACAGATCGATAGGGATATAAAGTTTTGCGTGGGGAGCCGCCCTGACGATGCGCGAGGTTTCTTCTCTTACCGCTTTGGGGGCCCCGGGGCCGGCTTCAATGACCTCGGTGGCTTGAGTAATGGCGCCCGGTTTTGATTTAACCAGCCGTTTGAGCAGAAGGGTTTCTTCCGCCGCTGCCGTGGAATTTTCGGCATAGGCCTCCCACCAGGGGGCGCCTTCGCGGCCATACAGCCAGGGCGACATGTGTCCGTACCGTGTGCCCTCAAAGAGCGCAATGGCGTCTTCCAGAAAGGCTTGGTGAATAGGGTCAAGCTTTGTTTTGATGCCTGCGGGCATGAAGATCAGGTTTTTTTCGGTAAAGGCTTTTTGGAATCGCCCCAGAGTTTCTGAAACAGTTTTTTGTAAAATTCCGAAAGTTTGGGAATATCAAGCACGACAATATGAATGTCGCCATGGTCGCTCTCCGACAGGAAAGTGATAATGGCCACCTTGGCGTTGAAAACGTAAAAGTGGGTGGCCTCGTAGTATTCTTTTTGAATCCAGCGGTATTCGCAGTAATCCGAGGCGATAAAATCGTAATTTCCCTCGGGAATAAGGCATTGAACGGAAATTTTGTCTTTAATAGCCACCATTCGGTTACGGTGAAATGGCACATAATCGCCAAGGGCTTCAGCCACCCATGTTTCGTTTACGCCGCTAATATAAATTGTGCCTCCATTCTGAATTTCGGCATAAACCTCGTCGAAAAACTTCCGGAAACCGTCTTTGCCGGTCAGGATGTGAACGTCTGGACGGTGTGGCTTGATGCCTCCATCCGAGGTGAATTCCACACCTCCTTTTTCGAGCGCGTTTTGAATATCGGCCAGCGTGTCACGCCGCGCGACGGTAATGTCGTTTTCAACATTTTTGATGGAGCTCACGGCGATGCCCGAGGCCTCAGCCAAGTCGTTTTGGCTCCAGTTAAGCAGCGCCCGGGCGGCGCGTATCTGGCGAGATTCAATCATTAAGGGTATAAAAGAATACGGAATGGATATTTGGTTTATTTAATCTGGGCTTTTGTGTCAAACAGCTAATTTTCCCACAACTTTTGCGTGATAAGGTCCTGTGGATAACTTTGTGAATCCAAAAAAAACCGGCGAACTTCTGGTTCGCCGGTTTAGGAAAAAAATTTGGAAAAAATCAGGCGGCCTTCAGAACATCGTCGCCTTTTTTCCAATTGCAAGGGCAAAGCTCGTCGGTTTGCAGCGCATCAAGAACGCGCAGCACCTCGTCCACGTTGCGGCCCACGCTGAGGCTGTTCACGCAGGCGAACTGGATGATGCCGTTCGGATCCACGATGAAGGTGGCGCGCAGGGCGCCAGGCATGATGCACGAATTCACTGTCGGTGCTGGCGCCATAGACCACGGCGTCGCGCTCGTTGAACTGCTTGTTCATCTTGCCGAAGGCCGTGATTTCCGTCGGGCAGACGAAGGTGAAGTCTTTGGGCCAAAAGAAGAAAATCTTCCATTTGCCCTTGTCCGAGGCATTGTTGATGTTCTTGAACGCCTTCTTCATATCCAGGTCCACCGTGGCGGGGACGTCGAATTCAGGGAATGCATCGCCGACCGTTAACATGGTATTGCTCCTCTTCGTTTGGTTATGTGTAAGGAATATATAAGGCCTTTTGGCCTGCGATTCAATCGGGCTGATGTTCTTTTGGCCCAAAGACTTCACCTTCGTCTGCCCGACGGAAATCACGGCCTTCGGCAAGATGAACAAGCAGTTCAACGAGCGCGACGCCGTGGTCTATGGCGCCAGCACCGACAGTGAATTCGTGCATCATGCCTGGCGCGATCATCCCACGGAATACCGGCTGCAGGCCACGCGTTTCTGTCACAAGTTTTTTTTCCTGCATTATTTTTTTGAGCGCGAGCGCGTTTCCGACACGCCGCCTGATTTTGTGGTGTGGTGGGACGCTGATGCCATTCTTCACCGCCCGGTTTCCATGGAAGAATTGGCGGCGGTGATGCCGCGTGCGGACGAGGCGGTGAGCTATCTGGGCCGCAAGGATTGGGACCACAGCGAATGCGGCTTCATGGGCTTCAACATGCGTCATGAAGGGGCCAAAGCCATCCTTGACTTCATGCATTATTATTATGTGGAAGAGCTTATTTTCAGCCTGCCGCAATGGCATGACAGCTATCTGTTCGACCGCGCGCGAGAAGGGCAAAAGGCTCGCAATCTTAGCGAGAATGTGCCGGGAAATAACGTCTGGGCGGCCACAGCGCTGGGCATTTTTTCAGAACACCGCAAGGGAACCGAGGCCAAAGAACGTGGTAAAGCGCTGAGCGACGCCGAATTTTACGATAAAAAAGATTCAACAATTCAAGCTACTTAGCTTCAATTTAAATCAAATGTTAGCCGTAATTTAAATTGCCTTAATACCCTGCGGTTACGTTGATAGGAACAGCAAGGACATTTCATGGGCCGTATTCTTTATCAGATGAATCGCGTCACCACGCCTGCCGCTAAAGCGGCCGAGCCCGCGCGCCAGATCGGCAATTATTTTTTCCTGATCACCAACATGATGAAACTCGGCCTGCAGCTTATCTGGGAGCAGCAGCACGGGTTGAAGCATTTTGAAGGCATCATGAACACCGCCAAGGGCCGCGAGTTGTATGACGACATCGTGCGTTGCGTGATGCGCCCGGAAGAAGAAGATTCCCGCCATTTCCAGCCGGAAGAGATCGACGCCATCGCCGAAAAACTTTCCCTGCGTGGGCTGAAAACCCCCGCAGCGCTGGATTATTTAAGGAAAATCATCGCCGCCAAGACCGATAACGAAGCCCTGCAAAGCGACGGGGATACGCATCAACCCCCGGCGGGCTGGACCACGCCCCGGCCGCACGCCACCGACACCATCGCCTTCGGCGAGGATGTGGATTTAAGCAGGAATTAGCCGTTTCTGTCCGCAATATTTTTTAAAGCATCATTGATGCGGGTTTGCCAGCCTTGCCCGAAGGATTTGAAGAAAGACAGCACATCGGCATCAAGACGCAGGGTTACTTGCTCCTTGGTGGGGGTGCGCTGGGGGCCACGTTGGCCCGGGCGGCGTTTGGGCAACATGGCCACCAGCCTGGGCGGGAGAACCTCGGCGGCGGGCTTGAACCCGCGAATATCTTTACGGGTGAGTTCTCTTATTTCACCGGCTTTATTCGTCAGCGGCTTTAATTTCTTTTTCTTCATGGTAGCGCCTTACCTCGCGTGCGTTTGCTTTGCGAAAACTAATAATCCGTATGCCTTCGGCGGTTGGCGTAAAACATAGGGCATGCAATCTTTCGTCTAGAAAACCCAAGGCGAGAAAACGCGATTCAGGATAGGGTTTTCGCGTATCCTCTCTATAGATCGCCGTTTCCCAATCGAAGTCGGCCGTATCATCGAAGGGAAGACCCCGCTGCCGACGGTTTCTTTCCGATTTCCGAGGATCGAAAACGATCTTCATGGCATCCTATGGGAAACCCGGTCCTTTGTCAAGCTTTTTGTAGTTACGAAAAGCTATGCTAATTCTTACTCTTATCCACCAGCTTGTTCGCCGAGATCCACGGCATCATGGCGCGGAGCTTTTCGCCGATTTTTTCAATCGGATGTTCCGCGGCGTTGCGGCGCATGGCCTTGAAGTTGGCCTGGCCCACCTTGTTTTCCAGCATCCAGTCGCGCGCGAAGCGGCCCGACTGAATATCATCCAGAATGCGCTTCATTTCCTTCTTGGTTTCCTCGGTGATCACGCGCGGGCCACGGGTGTAGTCGCCGTATTCCGCGGTGTTGGAAATGGAATAACGCATATTGGCGATGCCGCCTTCATAGATCAGGTCGACAATCAGCTTCACTTCGTGCAGGCATTCGAAATAGGCCATTTCGGGGGCGTAGCCGGCGTCGACCAGCGTTTCAAACCCCGCTTGAATGAGAGAGGTCAGTCCGCCGCACAGCACGACCTGTTCGCCGAACAGATCGGTTTCGCATTCCTCGCGGAAACTGGTTTCGATAATGCCCGAACGTCCCCCGCCGATGGCGCAGGCGTAAGATAATGCCAATTCCATGGCCTTACCGCTGGGGTTCTGCTGAATGGCCACCAGACACGGCACGCCGCCGCCCTTCTGGTATTCCGAGCGCACCGTGTGGCCAGGGCCCTTGGGCGCGATCATGAACACGTCGAGGTCCTTACGCGGCTCGATCAGGTTGAAATGGATGTTGAGGCCGTGGGCGAAAGCCAGCGCGGCGTCTTTTTTCATATTCGGTCCCAGATGCTCGCGATATAAATCGCTCTGTAACTCGTCGGGGGTGAGGATCATCATCACATCGGCAATTTTTGCCGCCTCGGCCGGTTCCATCACCTTGAAGCCTGCTTTTTCTGCCTTGGCTACCGAAGCGCTACCTTTGCGCAGGGCAACGATGCCGTCCTTCACGCCGCTGTCGCGCAGGTTTTGCGCATGGGCATGCCCTTGGCTGCCATAGCCGACGATGGCGACCTTCTTCGCCTTGATCAGGTTCACATCGGCATCGCGATCATAATAAACACGCATGGGGTTTCCTTTCCTGTTCTCGTTTTAAGGCGTCCAGACCATGGCGAAGTGGGGGATGTTGGCTTCCTGATATTCGTCGCCGATTTTAGCAAAGCCCAATTTTTCGAAGAAAGGCATGCTCACCGTTTCGGCGCTGATCTGCACCTTCTTCAGGTTTTTATCGTTCTTCTTCAGGTCGGCCAGAATGTATTCCATCAAAGCCTTACCATAACCCTTTTTGCGCGCATCCACCACCAGGCAGAAGCGGCCCATTTTGCCTTCGTTCATGGCGTTGACCTTGGCGCGGGCCGTGCCGATGGGCTTGCCGCCCTCCTTCAGCAGGTAATGGGTATAGAAAACGTCCAACCCGTCCTGCTCGGTGTCGCGCGGCACTTGCTGCTCTTCAATGAAAACGGCGCGGCGGATTTCGAAGCATTCGGTCAGGTCACGTTTGCCGTCCAGTTTATGGATGGCAAGTCCGGTGGGAAGATCAGTCATGGTCTGCTCCTATACGGTTTTGTTGCCGCGCGCCAGGCCCAACACGCCCGAACGCACGGTTTCGATGAGGCCAAGCGGCTTCATCAGGTTGATGAAATTGTCGATTTCGCCGGCGGTGCCGGTGATTTCAAAAATAAAGGCTTCGGGCGAGGCGTCTTTCGCCTTGGCATGGGCGGCTTCCGCCACTTTCAGGGCTTCCATGCGCGAGGCGCCGCTGCCATTCACCTTCACCAGCGCCATTTCGCGCTCCACCGTGGCGCCCTGGCGCGTCAGGTCCACCACCTTGCGCACGGGCACGATGCGGTTCAGCTGCGCCTCAATCTGTTCAAGGATTTGTGGCGTGCCTATGGAAACCACGGTGATCCGCGACAGCGAGCGCTCGGCATCCACAATCGCCACCGCCAGGCTTTCAATGTTATAGCCGCGGCCCGAGAACAGCCCGATCACGCGCGCCAGCACGCCCGGCTCGTCGTTGACGAGAACCGAAAAAACGTGGCGCTGGGTGGCGGGAGAGGGTGCGTTCATGGCGTTTGCCGGAGGGTTATACCAGGACCAGGCCTTCGTCGGGCGTGGCGGTGGAAATATCCTGATCGTCGCCAAGGATCATTTCATAATGCGCGCGGCCGCCTGGAATCATCGGATAGCAGTTTTCTTTCTGGTCCACGCACACATCGACGATGGTAGGTTTGTCGGTTTTCATCATTTCCTTGATCACGCCATCCAGTTCAGCGGGCGTTTCGGCGCGCATGCCGATGCCGCCGAAAGCCTCGGCCAGTTTCACGAAGTCAGGCAGCGCCGCCGTATAGCTTTGCGAATAGCGCCCGCCATGAATCAATTCCTGCCACTGGCGCACCATGCCCATCCACTGGTTGTTGATGATGAACACTTTCACCGGTAGCTGATGCTGCACGGCGGTGCTCATTTCCTGGATGTTCATCAGGATGCTGGCCTCGCCCGCCACGTCAATCACCAATGATTTGGGATGCGCCAGCTGCACGCCGATGGCGGCGGGAAGGCCATAGCCCATGGTGCCCAGGCCGCCGGAAGTCATCCAGCGGTGCGGTTCGTTCAATTCAAGGAACTGGGCCGCCCACATCTGGTGCTGGCCCACTTCGGTGGTGAAATAGGTGTCATGCCCGCGGGTTAAATCGCGCAGGCGTTCCAGCGCGTATTGCGGCTTAATGATTTTGTCGGATTTTTTGTAGCTGAACGATTTGCGCGCGCGCCACTGGTTGATCTGCGACCACCATTTGCTCAAGGCCTCTTTATCGGGCCGGTGGCCCTTGGCCTGCCATTCCTTCAGTATTTGATCCAGCACCGTGCCGGCGTCGCCGATGATGGGTACATCAACCACCACGGTTTTGTTGATCGAGCTGGCGTCGATATCGACATGGATTTTTTTCGATTTCGGCGAGAATTCGGAAAGCTTGCCGGTGACGCGGTCGTCGAACCGCGCGCCGATATTAATCATCACGTCGCAGTTATACATCGACAGGTTGGATTCATAGCTGCCATGCATGCCCACCATGCCCAGGTATTGCCCGTCGGTGGATGGATAGGCGCCCAGGCCCATCAGCGTGCTGGTGATCGGATAGCCGGTGGCCTTCACCAGCTTTTGCAGCGTCTCGCACGCGCGCCGGCCCGAATTGATCACACCGCCGCCGGTGTAAAACAGCGGCCGCTCGGCATCGGCGATCAATTCCACCGCGCGCTGCACGGCTTTTTCGTCGCCCACGGTTTTCGGCTGGTACAAGGGGTGTTCCACCATCGAGGGCGGCACGTAGTCACCTTCGGCCAGCTGAACGTCTTTCGGAATATCGATCACCACCGGGCCGGGCCTGCC
Source organism: Pseudomonadota bacterium (assembly GCA_016195205.1). Lineage (GTDB taxonomy): Bacteria > Pseudomonadota > Alphaproteobacteria > UBA9219 > RGZA01 > JACQAB01. Next base: position 9,198 of record JACQAB010000051.1, on the reverse strand, counting down.
GCTGCCGGCGATATGAAAGGCTTCATGCATCACGCGCGCCAGCTGGTCGGGGGTTTTCACCAGCCAGTTATGCTTGGTGCAGGGGCGGGTAATGCCGGTGGTATCACACTCCTGGAAGGCATCATTACCGATCAAATGCGTAGGCACCTGGCCGGTAAGGCAGACGATGGGAATGGAATCCAGCAACGCATCGGTAAGGCCGGTCACGGCGTTGGTGGCGCCGGGGCCTGAGGTGACCAGCACACAACCCACTTTACCGGTGGACCGCGCATAACCTTCGGCGGCATGCACTGCGCCGCCTTCCTGGCGCACCAGGATGTGGCGGATGTCATTTTGTTTGAACAGCGCGTCATAAATCGGCAGCACCGCGCCGCCCGGATAGCCGAAAATAATCTCGACGCCCTGATCACGCAGGGCCTTGATGATGATTTCCGCACCGGTCATACGCATGAGAATTCGCCATTATCCACAGAATAAAGGATTGAACAGCTTACGAAAGAAGCTGGCGAAGCGTCAACACATCAATCGAAAAACGGGGGTTTTATTGTTTATTCGCCCGATAACCAGCGCTGGTTTCGAACAGATGGGAGTTAGCTGATGGTGGGTTGATTATAATGCTGCTGTTTTTTATCGACGGCAGGAGAAGCATTGGCCGTGCGCGCGGTTTCGGCTTTCGGCCCGGCACCTTCCAGCACGGCGGGGGCAGCGGCGGGCGAGGGGCGATCACCCATGCTGAAGCTGTTGTATTGCGCGATGGCGGGTTTGTACGCCTCGTCCGGTTTGTTGCCGAATTCGCCCAGGGTGGGTTTAACCCCTTTTCTTGCGTCATCTTCGGGGCGTTGATCGGCGGTTCTTACGCCTTTGCTGTCGGTTTTGGCGAATTCTTGATCGGGGGCGATAACGCCATCTCGAGCGGCTAAATTTCCAATGTAGGTTTTGACCGGTATGATAGACGGATTCTCTTGCAAACGGTCTTCGATCGCCTTGCGTGTGGCTGGATCAACATCTTTGAGCAAATCGCGTTGAGCCGGGGTGCTCGCCAGCGCGGTATCTTTTTTGCCAAAGCCAAAAAAGCCTTTGGCGGAGTTGAAAACGCTTTTGGCCAAATCGACGGCTTTGTCTGTTAGCAAAACGCTTCCGATCGCACCGGCCACGCTCCCAACAACGGTTGTAATCGGAACCACCACAACGGCCGCGGGTGGAAAAACGGTGGAAATGGCTAAGCCAACACCCGCGCCAATTTTTGCTCCAAGCACGCCGCCAGCCAAAGCAGCAGGAATAGAAATGGCGCCTTTGGCAACTTCACTGCCATCGCCGTTCATGTAGCCTTGTCCTGCGCGCCAGCCCCCGGTGATTGCGACTACGGCAGGCCCCAGGGTCTTTGTCAGGAATGGCCCTGCGCGTGCTCCCCATGACAGTAATTTGTCACCGCCAGGAAGTTTTTCTATAAGCCCGGCGGCCTTGGAAAGAATGCCGGAAGAGTTTGTGCCTTTTTCAAGCAGTTCCCGTTGTTTTGCTAATTGGTCTTGATGAGTAATGCCTTGTCCGGGGGCAAGCTGCTTCTGCTGTTGCTGCTTGTTAGGAATAAAAGGCTGGTGCACATAACGCTGGGCCTCCCCGGGTTGGAACACCTTGGCCTGAGTATGATTGGGCGCGCTAGGTGATGGGGAAGAAGGTATTTCCGGAACATACGTGCCTGGAGCCGCCTGCACCCGGTATCTTAGTTTCTCTGTGCCCGCCGTTGCAGCGTCAGGAACATACGTGCCTGGAGGCGTCTGCACCCGATATCTTAGTTTCTCTGCAGGCTGGGCCGCTGGTGGAGCGGAGGGAGTATTGCTGCCGTAAACGGGATAAGCTTGTCCGCCAATTATTTTATACTCGCCCCCATATTGTGCGGCTAACTCCGGGCTTGTGGGACCGAGAAGCGGTAATTTAGCCATAAAAATACTCTCGCCGGTTATTCCGAAACGTGAAAATGCAAGCTCTAGAATGCCTTAAGCCGTTTAATTTTAAGTAATTTTGCAGGCCAAAAAAGGAGACCAATAAATTCCGAAGGTTACTCGGTTAATGAAAAATGAACGCCGCCGTTAACTCAGAAAAGTTACGCTCTGCGCCAAATTCTCCGAAAAATCGGCGCCCTCTAGAGACAAAAAAGCGCGGCCGGATTCTTTCTCTTTTTTCATGAAACGGTTCTTGAACCAGGTGAATTGCCGCTTGGCATAATTGCGCGTCAGCTGCTGCGCGCGGGAAATGGCCTGGTCCAGGCCCCAGCGTTTTTCAATCACGTCCTGCAATTCGCGCGCGCCATGCGCCTTATGCGCCGGATGATCGGCCGGAACGTTTCGCGCCAGGGCGGCCTTCACTTCGTCCAACGCGCCCTGTTCAATCATCTTCAAAAAACGCGCGTTGATGTTGCTGTAAAGCTGCTGGCGCTCCGGCAGAAGGAAGATGGTTTTGTAATTCCAGTCCTGCTTGGGCGGCTGGAAGCTTTCTTTCTGCCATTGGCCCAGACTGCGCCCCGTGGCCAGATACACCGACCAGGCGCGCACAACCCGCGCGCGGTCACCCGGCTTCAGGGTGGCCGAGGCGGGGTCAATCTCGCGGAGCTTTTCAATCACCGCCGCGCCGCCCAGTTTTTCGAAGTCTTCCTTGGCCTGCTGCACAAAATCTTCCGGCACGTCGGGAATATCGGAACGCCCGTGCATCAGGAATTCCAAATAGAGACCGGTACCGCCCGTTAAAATCGGCAGCCGGTTTTGCTTGAAAGTCTCGCGGATGGTTTCCGCCGCCTGCTGCGCCCAGTTGTCGGCGGTGCTTTTCTCGGGCGGGGAGACGGAAGAATAAAGCGCGTGAGGCACGCGCTTTTTCTCGGCCTCGTCGGGTTGGGCGGTCAGCCGGGGATACAGGTTATAGACCTGCATGGAATCGGCGTTGATCACCGTGCCGCGCAGCTTTTCGGCAAGCGCCAGCGCAAGGCCGGATTTGCCGCTGCCCGTCGGCCCGGTGACAACAAGAGCCGTTTGTTCCACTTATTCCTTGTAAAGATAGGCGCCGACCAAAATCGCCACCGGCATCAGCAAGGCCATGCAGGCCAATTCGGTCACGACGATTTTATGCGGGATGACGCCCATCGCAAAAGCATCAAGCGCGGCGGTAAAATGCGTTGCTGCCCACAGCAGGAAGCCGGCATAGATCGCTGTGCGCGGTCCGGCGCCATAGCGCGGCCGAATACCGGCGTAAATCCACAAGCCCAGCAAGCCGCTGATGATCGAGTATACGAACCATAGCGCCATCGAGATGTCTTTCGCCGGGCCGTGAATGACCGCCCCGACCGACGTTTTCCACGCTTCCCAATCATGATGCAGAAGGCCCATATGCACCAGGCCTTCGAAGAAATAAATAAGAATGCCGGCCGCGATGCCGCCCATAATAACGCGTGTGGTGTTGACACTGCCCATGATTGGCTCCTTCAGGAGGGGGATAGAGGTGGAAAGTAAACGTTAGCATCGGTTTGCGCTGCGGGCAACTTGCCTTGTACCATGCGGCGCAGCATGCCCCTAATTTCCATCCTTACACCCGCCTATAACGCCGCCGTCACACTTGCGGAAACGGCCGAGTCGATTTTTGCGCAGAGATTCACGGACTGGGAATGGTGCGTGGTCGACGACGCCTCGACCGACGGCACGGCTGAAATAATCCGCCGCTATGCCGCAAAAGATTCCCGCATCAAGCCGATCTTTCATGAAAATAACGACGGCGCTCCCGCCGCGGCGCAAGCGGCCCTGGCCCTGGCCGGTGGGCGTTATGTAACGGTGCTGGATGCCGATGATTATTGGCTGCCGGAAAAACTTTCCCGCCAGCTGGCCTTCATGCAAAAGAAAAACGCGGCGCTCAGCTTCACCGCCCATCGCCGCATGAATGAAAATGGAAAAAAACTTGGGCCTATTATTCATCCACCGGCAAAGCTGGCTTATCGCGATCTTCTGAAGAACACCGCCATGCCCAATTCCAGCATGATGGTCGACCGGCAAATCACGGGGCCGTTCAACTTTCGCCAGGTGAATTATTACGACTTTGCCACCTGGCTCTCGCTTATGGCTCAGGGGCATGTGGCCTATGGGTTGGATGAGGATTTGTTGCGCTATCGCGTGCGGCGGCATTCGCTTTCCAGCAACAAACTTAAAGCGATTGCCAAGGTTTGGCATATTTATCGCGGAGTGGAAAAACTACCGCTCGGCTATTCCGTTTATTGTTTACTCAGCTATGGCGCGCATGCCTTGGCCAAGCGAGCAGGGTCACCATGATGAAAATCCTGATCACCGGGGCGGGCGGCTATATTGGCCATGCGCTGACGCAGCATCTTGCAGCACAGGGGCATGAAGTTACCGCGCTGACGCGAAGCGCGTTGCCCGATTATCACGACCCGCTCTGGAATGGCGCCGATATTTTTAAAGAACAAAAGCTTGTCATCCACGCCGCGGCGCGCGTGCATCAGCATGAAAATCCAAAAAATATTCAAGCGCTTTATCACCAGGACAATGTCGATTTTCCCTTGCATATAGCCACCCTGGCCGCACAGGCGGGGGTGAAGCGGTTTCTTTTCATCAGTTCGGTCGGCGCGCAGCTTCTGGAAAACCGCTTTCACGAAGGGCGGATTACCGCCCAGAAGGCCTGGAATCTTTATCCCTATCGGATGAGCAAGCTGGAAGCCGAACGCAAGCTGCAGGTGTTCGCCAGGCAAAGCGGGCTTTCGCTCACGTCCATCCGGCTTCCCATGGTGTATGGCGTTAACGCTCCGGGAAGTTTTACTTCGCTGCTTCATTTCATGCGCCGCGGATGGCCGCTGCCTTTTGGTGGGCTGACGCAGCCGCGTGCCTTTGCTTCTATCGAAACGGTGAAAGATTTTTTTTCTCATTATCTGCGCCGCGATGGGCCGGGGGTTTTTGCCATCCGCGACAAGGACGAAATTTCCCCGAAGGACTTCGCGCTTCTGGCCGCCCAGGCTGCCAAACTTCCGCCGCCCAGCCTGTGGGCCTGCCCGCCCTGGCTTTTGAATTTGGGCGCCACTTTTCTAAATCATGGGCAAACGGCGCGTAGCCTGGCCGAACCGCTGCAGGTTGATCTGGGCCCCGTTCAGCACGAATGGGGCTGGCAGCCCGCGCTGACCACTGCGGAAGGCCTAAGGCAGGCTTTTAAGTGAGCAATCTTGCTTTTCAGCCATGGAAATTCCATAACGTCTCCTCTCTCCTGAACCTAAGGATTCCCGATGCTCTCCCTGATTTCCCAAGCTTTTGCCGAAACCGCCCCCAGTGCCGCGCCCGCGCCGCAAGGCCCGGCCTCGAATACCGTGGAAGGCGCGCTGATGCAGTTCGTGCCGCTGTTCCTGATTTTCGGCGTGTTCTATTTCTTCCTCATCCGCCCGCAGCAAAAAAAGTATGAGCAGCATAAGACCATGGTCGAAGGGCTGCGCCGCGGTGACCGTGTGGTAACGGGTGGCGGCTTTATCGGCACGGTGGTGAAGGTCGAGGGCGACGAGGCGGTGGTAGAAATCGCCGACGGCGTGAAGGTCACGGTGGTCAAAAGCACCATCACTCAGGTGAACGCCAAAACCGAGCCCGATGCCTCGCCCAAGAAAGATTAAGCAAATCTACGGAGAATAAAATGGCCAGAGATGAAAAGCAGGAAGGGCGATGGATGCTTCCGACCTTGGCAATGGATGAAATAACCAGAGCCGATATTGAGAGGGCTAATGAACGTTATCCCGAATCTTATCCTTCTTCGGTCGAAGCTGATCTGGATGGAAATCCCCATCGTGTGACCATCTATAAGGGCCAAAGATACACTTCTCCCATTCAGCCTTATGGCAAGGCTTGGTAACCCGAGATGCTTAACCTTTCCCGCTGGAACATTGTTCTGATCATCACGGTAGCGGTGCTTTCCATTCTGTACGCACTGCCCAACGTGCTGCCGCAAAACTCGCGCCAGTGGCTGGAAACGCATGTGCCTTCGTGGCTGCCCAGCCGCACGGTGACGCTGGGGCTTGATCTGCAGGGCGGATCGCATCTGCTGCTGGAAGTGAAAACCGACGTGGCCATGGCCGACCGCGTCAACGCATTGGTTGACGAAATGCGTACGGAATTGCGCAAGAAAGAAATCCCTTACGAAAATCTCAACGCCGAAAACGGCAAGGCGCAGGTGACGATCACCAAGGCGTCCGACCTTGAAACCGCACGCGCGGCTCTGGCTGGAATGGAAGTGGGGCTTGTTTTTGAGACGCAGGGCAACACCTTGCGTGTCAGCCTGAACGAAGAAGCGGTGCGCGAGCGTAAACGTCAGGTGGTCGACCAATCGATTGAAATCGTGCGCCGCCGTATAGACGAAACCGGCACGCGTGAACCCTCGATCCAGCGCGAAGGTGAAAACCGCATCATGGTGCAGCTTCCCGGTGTAAGCGATCCGGAACACATCAAAACGCTGCTGGGCAAAACCGCCAAACTCACTTTTCAGTTCGTGAATGACGAAGTCACGCCGCAAGATATCGCCGCGCACCGCATCCCCGCGGGGTTCGAGGCGTTGCCTACTACTGATAACCCCGAAAAGCAAGAAGTCGTCAACCGCCGTGTGATCCTTACCGGCGAAACGTTGACCGACGCCCAGGCCGCTTTTGAACAGGGCATGCCGGTGGTGTCTTTCGCTTTCGATGGCATGGGCGGCAGAAAATTCGCCGACGCCACCAGCAGCAATGTAGGCAAGCGTTTTGCCATCATTCTTGACAATGAGGTGATCAGCGCCCCCGTAATCCGTGAGCCCATTCTGGGTGGGCGCGGCATTATTTCAGGCAATTTCACGGTACAGAGCGCGCAGGATCTGGCCCTGCTGCTGCGCGCGGGCGCCTTGCCGGCGCCGCTGGTGGTGTTGGAAGAGCGCACCGTGGGTGCAGGCCTGGGTTCGGATTCCATTAAAAGCGGCATGTTTGCCCTGTTGATCGGCCTGGTGCTGATCATCGCCATTATGGTCATCACCTATGGGCTGTTCGGCGTTTTCTCGATTATCTCGCTGTTCTTCAACCTGACTCTCATCCTGACCTGCATGTCGGTTTTGGGCGCCACGCTGACGCTGCCGGGCATTGCCGGCATCATGCTGGTGATTGGTACTTCGGTGGATTCCAACGTGCTGATTTATGAACGCATGCGCGATGAATATAAACAGGGCCGCACGCTGCTGGGCGCGCTGGATGCCGGATACCGCCGCGCCATGTCGGCGATTATCGACGCCAACGTCACGCATCTGATCGGCGCCACGCTGATGTTCTGGCTGGGCTCAGGACCGATCAAAGGATTCGGTGTGACACTCAGCCTGGGCATTCTCACCTCGCTTTTCACGGCGATTGAGTTGAATCGCCTGATGGTGGTGACCTGGACGAAGCTGCGGCGTCCCAAGGCCTTGCCGATTTAACGATTTCCTTACTTGCGGCGTGGGATAATTCGCGCCCCTCAAGGAAAGCCGTCTGATGAGTCTCAAGTCCATCAAGGATCTCGATTTTTCCGATTTATACCTGCGCATTGACGCGTCTGGACCCAGCCTTTATCGCCCGCGCAAAGTGGGTCAGTACGGCCGCGACAGTCAGTATCTTCCCGAAGATTATAATAAAGATAGTGCAGGGTTGATCCATCACATCAAGGTAAACGAACAGGATGACAGCGGCTCTTTCACCTATGTCGGTATCCGCATGCGCTGCACGCACCAGAAGGCCAATGACGGACAGGAATGGGTATGCCTGCGGCGCTTTCCACCCCAACCACCCGATCTGGACAAACTTGGATTCAATCCGAGAATTGTACAGTCGTTGAAATCGTTTTCCACACGCACCGGGCTTATTTTGCTTTCGGGCGCCACGGGCGCGGGCAAAACCACTACCGCTTTCGCTCTGCTCACGGATTATTGCCGGCGCTATAACAATATTGCCGTAACCATCGAAGACCCCACGGAATATGATTTGGCCGGAAAGATCGGTGATCGCGGCTATTGCTTCCAGGTGGAAGTGCACGACGATCAGGAATGGGCGCCGGCGCTGAAGCGCGCGCTACGCTGGGCGCCACGTTATATTCTGGTCGGCGAAATCCGCACCCCTGCCGCCGCGGCCCAGGTGCTGCGCGCGGCGACTACCGGGCACTTGGTGATCACCACGGTGCATTCCGGAACCATTGAAGAGGCGATGGCCGCCATTATCCGCATGGCTGAAACCGAAATTGGTTCCAGCGCCGGGCTCGACATGGCTTCGGGCTTGGTGGCCGTATTGCATCAAACCTTGCGGCCCGACGGGCCATACTTGCGTTATGTTTATACCGAAGACAATAACGCCGGCGACCCGGTGCGCGTGCTGATCCGTGAAAACAAAATCGGGCAGATCAACACCTATATCGACCGTGTCATTGCACGTATGACCACGCAGTCCACGCGCGCCAAGGGATAATCCCCACAATTCCTCCGTTAGTTAAAATCGGCCCTGGAATTGACAAGATTCCATAAAATTATGTATGTCTTGAACTCTTGTCCCCCCATGCAAAACGCCCTTCCTGCACAACCGCACTGGACCGTAGAAACCCTGCCCTGGGATCAATTTGATCCGGCGCGGGTGGACCAAGAATTGCTCAAAATCGCCAAGGCCGCGGCGATGGTGGAATACAACGCCGCCGATTATGTAACTTACCTGGAAAACGTCTTTGCCGACGATCCTGAATTTCAGGAAGCCGCGCGTGTCTGGGGCCGGGAAGAGGTGCAGCATGGCGTGGCCCTCGGCCGCTGGGCGGAAAAAGCCGATCCGTCGTTTAATTTCGAAGAAAGTTTCAAGCGCTTCACCGAAGGCTATCGCATCGACGTGAACGCCAAGGAATCTATCCGCGGTTCGCATGCCGGGGAACTCATCGCCCGCTGCATCGTGGAAACGGGAACCAGTTCTTACTACACCGCGTTGGCCGACGCCGCGGATGAGCCGGTACTTAAACAAATCTGTCGCAACATCGCGGGCGATGAACACCGCCATTACAAGCTATTCTACAATTTTCTTGAGAAGTACCTCGAAAAGGAAAAGCTTTCGCGTCTTGAGCGGCTGAAAGTGGGTCTGGGCCGCATTGCAGAATCCGAGGATGATGAGCTGGCCTATGCTTATTTTTCGGCCAATTTCCCGGCGGCGAATGA
>JACQAB010000038.1 GCA_016195205.1 Pseudomonadota bacterium | reverse complement strand
TTGATTTTGTCGGAGGATTGCACGGTGGCAATGGCGTTGCCCGCGTAAATGGGGCGGCGGAACGTGTCGGCGCTTTCCACGCCGATGATGTCGGAAATCGGCGCCACGTCCAGCAGCGCGCCCGCGCGTGGCAACAGGTTTTTGCCGAAGGTGGTGCCCGGCGCGAACACATGCGTGTAGTTTTTAGCCAACTGCGCCACCAGCGGGGCCTGATTTTCAGCCAAATCACCCTTGAAATGCGGCGCGCTGGAAGCAAAAACCTTTTCCACCCCGGCGATTTTCGCGGCTTCCGCGGCCACGGGCGCGGCGTTTTCGGCCATGACCAGCGCATCGACTGGCCCGACTTTCTTCGCCGCCGTAATCGCGTTGCGGCTGGCGGGACGGACTTTCTGCCCGTCATGTTCGATGATGACTAAAGCGCGTGTCATAAAACCTTTGCCTCATTTTTCAGCTTATCCACCAGCGTGGCCACATCCGGCACCTTGATGCCCGCCTTGCGGCCCGAGGGTTCCTCCACTTTCACAATTTTCAGGCGCGGGGCCATGTCGGCGCCCTTAGCTTCAAAGGTTTCAATCGGCTTCTTCTTCGCTTTCATGATGTTGGGCAGAGTGGCATAGCGCGGCTCGTTCAAACGCAAATCGGCGCTGATAACGCAGGGCGTTTTCACTTCAATCGTTTCCAGCCCGCCGTCGATCTCGCGCACCACCTTGGCGCTGCCGCCGCTGATTTCCACTTTTGAGGCAAACGTTGCCTGCGGCCAGTTGAGCAAGGCCGCCAGCATCTGCCCCACCTGGTTATTGTCGCCGTCAATGGCCTGTTTGCCCAGAATGACCAGGCCCGGTTTTTCCTGATCGACCAGAAGCTTCAGCGCCTTGGCCACGCCCAGCGGCTGAGTTTCGCCTTCGAACGGAATATGCACGGCGCGGTCGGCGCCCATGGCCAAAGCGGTACGCAGGGTTTCATGGCAAGCCGCCGGGCCGATGGTGACGGCCACCACTTCGGTCGCCGCGCCCTTTTCTTTCAAACGCACCGCCTCTTCCACGGCGATTTCGTCGAAAGGATTCATCGACATTTTCACGTTGGCGGTTTCCACGCCCGTCTTGTCGGACTTCACGCGCACCTTCACGTTGAAGTCGATCACGCGCTTGACGGAAACAAGGATTTTCATGCGAACCTGGAAAAACTAGTGGGGGGTCCGGCCGCTCACCATGGCCAGAACGAAGAACGTAAGCGCCAGCGCCTGCAAGCCCACGCGCCAGCGCATAAGCTTGTTGCCGTATTTGCGGTTGAATTCGCCGCCTTTTGCCATGCTAACCACGCCAAGGATAAGCACCCCCAATGTGGTCAACGCGGCCAAACCCATCATTACAGCGAAAGCGATGCTCATCATCCCTCTATAGCAATTTACTTGGGGAAGGGTAAAGGCTGGATTATATAAGGCCCATATGATCGTTCTGGGCCTTGAAACCTCCTGCGATGAAACGGCGGCGGCGCTGGTAAACGCCGAACGGCAGATTCTTGCTGAAGCGTTGCTGTCGCAAACGGAAGACCACCGCCGCTTCGGCGGGGTGGTGCCTGAAATCGCCGCACGCAGCCATTTGGCCCATCTGGATTCGCTGATTGAAAAGGTGTTTGCCCAAAGCCGCTTGCGCTTTGACGAGGTGGATGCCATCGCCGCCACCTGCGGGCCAGGCCTGATTGGCGGGGTGATGGTCGGCGCGATGACGGCCAAGGCCTTCGCTTTGGCCTTAAGCAAGCCGTTTCTGGCCGTGAACCATTTAGAAGCGCATGCGCTTACGCCACGTCTGACCGACAATGTTGAATTTCCTTATCTGTTGCTGCTGGTGTCAGGCGGGCATTGCCAATTGCTGGCGGTGGAAGATGTGGGGCGCTATCGGCTTTACGGCACTACGCTGGATGACGCCGCGGGCGAGGCGTTCGATAAAGTCGCCAAGCTTCTTGATCTGGGTTTTCCCGGTGGCCCGGCGATTGAAAAAGCTGCACAGACAGGTAACGCCAAGCGTTTTGACCTGCCGCAGCCCATGGTGGGGCGCAAAGGATTTGATTTTTCCTTTTCAGGATTGAAAACCTCGGTGCGGCATCTGGTACATGGCATGCCGGGCCTGACGCCGCAGGATAAAGCAGACGTTGCCGCATCCTTTCAGCGCGTGGTGTGCGCCTGCCTGGCCGACCGCACCAAGCGCGCCATGGCGCAATTCAAAAAAGACTTCCCGCAAGGAACCACGCTGGTGGTGGCGGGCGGCGTGGCGGCCAACGGCGCCCTGCGCAAAACTTTAAGCGACAGCGCCGCCCAGGCCGGTTTGAATTTCTGCGCCCCGCCCCCGGCCTTGTGCACCGACAACGCCGTCATGGTGGCCTGGGCGGGAATCGAGAAGCTGCGCCTGGGCTTTATTGATTCTCTCGATTTTGCGCCAAAGCCGCGCTGGCCATTAGCAAGTAGTGAGTAATGAGTATTGAAGAGTGAATCTCGAGATTTTGACTCTCTTTACTCACTACTCACTACTCACTACTCTTTTCCCCATGGCACAATCTTTCACCAATGTTGGAATTATCGGCGCCGGCGCGTGGGGCACCACGCTGACCAAGGTTCTGCACGCCGCGGGCAAAAATGTTCTGCTGTGGGCGCGCGAAGACGCCGTGATCGAAAGCATCAACAAGCGCCACGAGAACGCCGACTTCCTGCGCGGCGTGACGCTGGATCCCGCCATCAAGGCCACCAAAGATTATGCCGCCTTCGCCGCCATGGAAGCGTTGTTCATTTGCGTTCCGGCCCAGTATCTGGAGGCCACTTGCCGAAGCGTGCAAGCCGTTGTGAAACGCGGCATGCCTTTTGTGATCTGCTGCAAGGGCATTGACGCCAAAACCGGCGGCTTGATGACCGAGATGTCGGAAATGGTCGCCCCCGCCTCGCCCACGGTGGTGATTTCGGGCCCCAGCTTCGCCACCGAAGTGGTGCGCGGCCTGCCCACCGCCCTCACCGTGGCCTCGAAGAACGAGCCGTTGGCCAAAATCGTCGCCGAAACCATCAGCACGGCGCGTATTCGCCCCTATACCTCCACCGATCCCATCGGCGTTCAGGTGGGCGGCGCCATGAAAAACATCTTCGCCATCGGCGCCGGCATTGTGATGAGCAAAAGCCTTGGCGAAAACGCCCGCGCCGCGCTTGTCACCCGCGGCCTTGCGGAAATGATACGCTTGGCCGTGGCCCTGGGCGGCAAGGTAGACACGCTGATGGGCCTTTCCGGCCTGGGCGACTTAATGCTTACCGCCTGTTCCACCCAATCGCGCAACACTTCGCTGGGCGTGGCTATCGGGCGTGGCGATAAGCTGGATAAAATCCTTAGCCAGCGGCACAGCGTGGCCGAAGGCGTGATGACCGCTGGTGCGGCCCTGGCGCGTGCCGGCAAGCACAACATTGATCTGCCGATCACCCAGGCCATCCATGACATCCTGCACAAGGGCGCCGATATCACGCATACCCTGGATGCCATGTATGCCCGCCCCTTGCGCGAAGAAGACTGGAATTAATGTCTTACTGGCTCATGAAATCCGAGCCGGACGCCTATTCCTGGCAGCAATTGGTGAAAGACAAGCGCACGGGCTGGAGCGGCGTGCGCAACTACACCGCCGCCAATAACCTGAAAGCCATGAAAAAGGGCGACCAGGCCTTTTTCTATCATTCCAATATTGGCCTCGAAATCGTGGGCATCATGGAAGTGGCGCGCGAGGCTTACCCCGACGCCTCCGACAAAACCGGCCGCTTCGTGATGGTGGATGTGAAGCCGCTGAAGGCCCTGAAAAACCCGGTGTCGCTGAAAACCGTGAAGGCCGACAAGGTTTTGAAGAAAATGGCGCTGGCGAAATTCTCGCGCCTCAGCGTGTCGCCCGTTACCGCGCAGGAATGGAAGCGGGTTTTGCATCTAGCGGTTTAATCGGTTATTATCCGGAATAGGTTCTGTATTTTATAATATCGATTGGAGACAATAATGGCCAAAGAAAGAAAGATGCATGTAGGAGTCCCTAAAAAAGAGGATGTTCTTCAGGCCTTGTCAAACAGATATAACGGCGCGCGGGAAAATTTGGATCAAGAGATAGATCTTGGGGCCACCCTTGCATTCATAGAAGAGATGAGGGAAGCCGTCCTTCTCCACGCAGAAGTTAAAGAAGATACACCTGCAGGGCAGGCTTTAGTTAAAGATGTTCAAGGGGTTTATTTAAGCACGCTTAATGAAGCGCGAAATCCAGATGATCTTTCATATGAAGATAAGATCGAAGGAATAGTCTATTCTCTTGACGATAGATTCTATGAGAGAATGGAACTCGAATCTCAAAGAGCTGAAGGGGCGCATCAAAGAACAACGCCCAGGCCCGGTAAAAAAAGGGGCATGGACCTATAACCTAGTTTTGAAACTTAAACCCGGCTTTCGTTGAGCGTGGCGCCGACTTCATGCGCGGCGCGCACGATGCGCTCGCCGATCGAACCGCAGCGCGCGGCGGCCGCGGCATAGGTTGTCAGCGGCGAACGGCGGATCGCGGCGATGGTTTTATCCAAAGCCACCAGGTTCGTCTGGTTGGTCATGGCGACCAGGCGTTCCAGCGTGTCTTCCACGCTGCCGATGTTTCCGAATGAGAAATCCATTTCACGCGACATTTTTTGCTCCAAGCCCCCAAGTTTTTTCCGGCCTTGCGCCGGGAAGATGGCGGGGTTGATCTCCGTTTTTTCTGCTGCTGTTGGGCTTGATTATGCGGGGGAATGCCTAAAACCGCGTTAAATATAACTTGCTGAATTCTTAAGCTTTTTTCGAATTTGTCCTATCCCGAGCCGTGAAAATTCCTTGAGCTTGATGAAGAAACTATTGCGGCGCACGCATGGCATGCGGCTTTATCAAGCCCTTGGGCTATGGTCTTAAACCGGAAGGGCCGAAACAATACCAATCCTTAAGCAAAGGTTTCCAGATGGACGACACGGCCAAAATTCCGGTAAAGCCGGAAATCCGGAAAAAAGCGCATGTCACGCCGGAAAGCTATAAGGCGCTGTATGAGCGTTCGATTCATGATCCGGAAGGTTTCTGGGCCGAGCAAGCCAAAATCCTGCACTGGATGAAGCCCTTCACCAAAGTCAAAAACACCCGCTTCGAAAAACCGGTTTCCATCCGCTGGTTCGAGGACGGCGCGCTGAATGTTTCTTACAACTGCCTGGACCGCCATTTAAAAACCCGGGCCGAGCAAACCGCCCTTCTGTGGGAAAGCGACGATGGCCACGTTACCCGCCACATTACCTATAAGCAGGCCTATGAAGAGGTCTGCCGCCTGACCAATGTTCTGAAAAGCCTGGGCGTTAAAAAGGGTGACCGCGTCACCATCTATATGCCGATGATCCCCGAGGCCGCCTTTGCCATGCTGGCTTGTACCCGCATCGGCGCGGTGCATTCGGTGGTGTTTGGCGGCTTTTCGCCCGAAAGCCTGAAAGGCCGCATTCTGGATTGTGATTCCAAGGTGGTAATCACCGCCGATGAAGGCCTACGCGGCGGCAAAGCCGTGCCGCTGAAGAAGAATACCGACGAAGCCCTGCAAAGTTGTCCTGGCGTGCAGCATGTGATTTGCGTGCGGCATACGAAAAACCCGGTGCCCTGGGTGCAGGGGCGCGATCACTGGTATCACCTACGGATGCAGGAAGCCGCACCCGATTGCCCGCCGGTGGAAATGGGCGCGGAAGACCCGCTGTTCATCCTTTACACCTCGGGCTCCACCGGAAAGCCCAAAGGCGTGCTGCACACCACCGGCGGTTATCTGCTTTACGCCGCGCTGACGCATAAGCTGGTGTTCGATTATCAGGAGCGCGAGGTTTATTTCTGCACGGCCGATATCGGCTGGATTACGGGGCATTCCTATGTCGTCTATGGTCCGCTGGCCAACGGCGCCACCACCCTGATGTTCGAGGGCATTCCGAATTATCCCGACTCTTCGCGCTTCTGGCAGATCATCGACAAGCATAAGGTGAATATTTTCTATACCGCCCCCACCGCCATCCGCGCCCTGATGCGTGAGGGCGAAGCTCCCCTGCAAAGCACCAAACGCACCAGCCTGCGCATCCTGGCCAGCGTGGGTGAGCCCATTAACCCCGAAGCTTGGCTGTGGTTCTACCGCCAGGTGGGGAAAGAACGCTGCCCGGTGATCGACACCTGGTGGCAGACGGAAACGGGCGGCATCGCCATCACACCCCTGCCGGGGGTCACCACGCTAAAGCCCGGTTCCGCCACTCAGCCCTTTTTTGGCATTAAACCCGTTATTGTGGACGTCGAAGGAAAGGAAATGGCTGGAGTGGCGGAAGGAAATTTATGCCTGGCCGATTCCTGGCCCGGGCAGGCGCGCACGATCTATAGCGACCATGCGCGGTTCGAGCAGACCTATTTCTCCGCCTACCCCAGCAAATATTTTTCCGGCGATGGCTGCCGCCGTGACGCCGACGGCTATTACTGGATCACCGGGCGCGTGGACGATGTGCTGAACGTGGCCGGGCATCGCCTGGGCACGGCGGAAATTGAAAGCGCGCTGGTCGGCCACCATGCCGTGGCCGAGGCCGCCGTGGTGGGCTGTCCGAATGAAATAAAGGGCCAGGGCATTTACGCCTTCGTCATTCTAAAGGCCGGGCAAACGCCTTCCGACGCGCTGGCCAAGGAATTGATGCAGGAAGTGCGCAAGGTGATTAGCCCCATCGCCACGCCCGACCACATTCAATTCGCGGGCGGGTTGCCCAAAACGCGCTCGGGCAAAATCATGCGGCGCATTCTGCGCAAGATCGTGGCGAATGAGATCGACCAGCTGGGCGATACCTCTACCCTGGCCGATCCGGGTGTGGTTCCGGAACTGGTGGAAGGAAGAAAGGTTTAGACGGCTGGTTTAAATTGAGACCTTCTCAAAAACGCAAGCTTTGACTCCCCTCCCCTTGAGGGAGAGGAAAATTCAGGCGTTAGCCCGGGCTTCTTTTGCAGCGAAGCCCTGCGCGGCAAAAATGGGTTTGGGCGGCGCGTATTCCTGAAGCGCAGCTTCTTTCTGCTTAAATATTTTTTCGGCAAATTTCACGGCGGCCTGGGCCCGGTCATAGGCCGCCACCGTCTTGGCGGTTTCTTCGGCTTCGGCGTTGCGGACAAAATGCTCGGCCTTTTTGCGGTCCCCGCCAATGTGTTCGGCCGTTCTGACCAGGGCCTCGTATTTAACAGTGGGCGTGACGGCATTCGCCTTGGCCGTGGCCAGGATTTCCTGCGCCGCTTCGGCTTCCCGGGCACGTACGGCATACATTTCCATTTGTCCCGGCGTAACCGCCGGCACCTCGTCTTCCGGGAGGAGGCTGTCAATGTCCCCCAAACGGACACGAAGAATATTCAAAACCCATGGCGAGTCGCTATCCGGATCAACATAAGAACCGTTTTTGTTTTTGCCGATCACCACGCCGCCCAGCGAGACGCCGCGATTATCCATCTTGGCAATCACCTTCAGATCAATATTGGCGTTGCGCCAGCTGCGGCCATCAGGCGGGTTGAAAAGTCCCTTGCCGTCTTTTTCGCCGATGCCATGGGCGTAGTACAGCGCCAGATCGGTTCTGGCCGCGTCTTTTAATTCCAGCTCGTAAGTGGGAAAACCGTTAGCCTGGCGGAAAGCGACGTAGTTGCGGAAATTCTCCTCGCCCCAGGCGCGTTCCAGATAGATGCGATCCTTGAAAAGGTCGCCTTTTTTATCGGCCAATACGAAGTGATAAAATTGGTGTTTCTTATCCTTCGCAATATCATCGTAAACACTCACAGCACACCTCGCATCTTCGGGGCTGCAATCTCGCGATTCCGATCTAGCACAGAAAATCGCTAAGAAAACGTTCGGGATCGATAAAAGTGAATCGAAGATTCACCCTCGTAAACCATGTTGAGCGGGAAAGCGGAACACGGCAATTCCGCAGCGCATGATGAATAGATAAAATGTTATGGATTAATCGAGCCGGGCGGTTTGCGTGCGAGGTTTGGGCGGGATCTTGTCTACTTCGCCTTGTGCGATCTGCGGTGAGGCTTTTGCGGGTTCGGGTGAGGAGCCGGGGGTGTTTTCTCTTGATTGCATGAAAACCGTGAACGTCTGAAGCGACTCCGTAGATCGGAA
>JACQAB010000056.1 GCA_016195205.1 Pseudomonadota bacterium | reverse complement strand
CCCCTCCCTTCCGCCTGCGCTAAAGCTTCGGCGGACGGGTTACCCCAGACCCTCCATAGCCTTGGCGAAGGAGGGCAAGGGGAGGGGAATCCTGTTTTGTCTTGCCGTTCTACTTCTCTTAATCGGCAGTCCCGCTTTCGCCATCACCCCGCCCGATCCGGTGAAAGATTACCCGGAAATCGACTACATCAACGTCACCAACGCGCTGCTGCGCCTTGGCCGGTTGAAACCCGACAACGACGATTACGTGGACGCCTATGCCATGGCCGCGCATTGCGACGTGGTGGCCGGCAGCTATCGCGACGAGTTCCGCTGGAAGCAAGCGCGCGCGGCGATGAAAAAATGGATCGCGATAAAAAAGGGAATTCTGCCCACGCGCCTGGGCGTGCGCAAGCAAATCCTGTTCTCGCGCTATGATTTCGATTCCAAATATTTCCTGTTCGCGGCGGAAACCAGCCTGGCCAAAATCAACACCTTCACCACCAATCCGCGTTCCAACGCGCCCGGCTGCTCGGGCGAGGTGTCGAAGCTGCTGCCGTCTTATTACGTGGTGGTGACCAACAATCCGATCAATCTGCCGGGGCTGCGCCTGACCGAAGAACAGGCGCGCGATTTGTCACAGAAATTCGCCAGCCAGAACAACACAAGGCGCATGGCTTATCTGCGCTTTCTGGTGGATATTACCGACAGCGACATCATCGGCCCCACCATGTTCGCCAACCGCTCGGTGGGCGACCAGAAGCTGAAAGTGAAGGCCACGCTCTACGCCATCGAGTTCTTTTCCGATCCTTATTATCAGCGCCGGTTTTATGTTTATTACCCCTATTAGTTAAACATCGCGCGTGGCGCGCCTCACTTATCCACATGTCATAATTCGCATGGCGCTTTCCGTTAACGCTTTCCTTTCGCAGCCGCACAGTCACCCTGTGAGCAACCCGCGCTTTTTGTGGCGGAAATGTGAAAACGGGGGGAGCACAAGGGGCCACGACCGTCGGCAAGCTTGTTTGGATGCCTTTTTTGGCCATTCTGCCGCGTGGCTGGCACGCCGCATGGGCCGGGGCGGAACGCTTCACCCGGTTTTATGAGCGGCCCTCCTGGGATATTGACGAAATAGAAATCGACAAAAAACAAAAGGTCAAAGTTTCTTCTAAAACGCATATCTCCAATAAATTTTATAAAAGCGTCGGCTTTCACGCCGAAATTCCCGGAAGAGAAGAAGTGCCCTTTACCATACAAGTCGTGCCGCCTATTTCCGGACATCATCCGCAACTAGTGCGCCCCATGCCGCGCGGGCTGGTCGCCCGGTCCGATGTCCGGGTGCTTGCATGGGAAGACCCACGGCAAATACCGGCGGATGGCACGGATTTCGATCTTTCCAGTCAGGTCGATGCGGTGCTGGATGATCTCGAGCACACGTATCAAACAACCGGCCGCCCGGCGGCTTCGACTATCGCCGTTTGCCAGCCGGTAGGGGCAGTGGCTACCGCCGTGGCCCTGCTGGAGATGGCGAAAAGCCCGGCCAAGCCTTCGACCATGGTTTTGATCGCGGGACCCTGGGATACGCGCGTTAATGCAACCCCAAACAATAAGCTTGTGAAAGCGGTGCCGTTTGACCGCATCGAACGGCATCTGAAACATCCGATTCCCCACGGCTATAACATTCTCGGCGAAGGCCAGGAAGTTTTACCGGGCTTCATTAATGCCGGGGCTTTCGCACAGGATTCCGCCGCCAAGCATCTTATCGCCGCGCCGCTGGGGCATATGACCGACATTATTTTCGGCAACACTGGTGCGGCCACAAAGCACGAAAATTTTTATGACAATTACTGGGCCTTCATGGATATTTTTTGGGCCCACGCCAAGCAAACGATTATTTCGGTTTTCCGCGAGCATGAAATGCCGCGCGGCGAATTCGTTTATCGCGGCAGAAGGCCGGAATTCTATGGCATGAAGGTTGATTACAGCGCCATTAACGACGTGGCGACGCTTATCGTGGAAGCCAAGAAAGATCCCATCTGCCCGCCGGGTCAAACCAAGGCGTTCTTCAGAAGCTGCCCGGATTTGCCGCGGCACATGAAGAAGTATGTCCTCATGAAAAATGTCGGCCATTATGGAACTTTCGCCGGCAGCGAGGCGGAAGAGTTAAGACAAAACGTTATTCTTCCTTTTATCGAAAAACATCACGGCGAGCGCATGGCGCAATTTACGCCGGATGGTGCTGCCGCGCACAGAACGGCGGCGGCCCTTAGCCCGCGGCAAGCCGCGCGCGCCGCGCGGCGCAAAGACCGCGTGCTTCATTAATTAAACGTCGTGACGATTTCCGCGCGCAGCTGCTGGCGCAGCACATCGATCGGTTGCAGCAAGCCCTTGCGCGGCTCGAAATGCCAGAAGGCCCAGCCGTTGCAGGCGGGCGCGCCCTGAACTTCGGCGGCGACCTTGTGAATGGAACCGGTGATTTCGCCGTAAGCGCCGCCCGCGATCAAGGAAGCGTCGGATTTCACCCTGGCCTTGTAACGCCGGCGCTCGTCGAACAGAACCTGCCCGGGTTGAATCAGCCCGTGTTCCAATAAAGCGCCGAAAGGAATGCGCTGTTCTTCCCGCTTGGCGGTGATTTTCAGAATTTCGAAGTCGTCGATGGCTTTCACCTCGGCCAGGCGCCTTGAAGCGCCTTTCACATAGGTCTCGTCGCGCTCGATGCCGATGAAATGCCGCGCCAGATGCTTGCACACCAAGCCGGTGGTGCCGGTGCCGAAGAAGGGGTCCAGCACCACGTCGCCGGGCTTGGACGTGGCCATAATCACCCGGTAAAGCAGGGCTTCGGGCTTCTGGGTGGGGTGCAGCTTGTCGCCCTTGGCGTCTTTCAGCCTTTCGCCGCCCGAGCAGATGGGAATGAACCAGTCGGAACGCATTTGCAAATCGTCGTTAAAAATTTTCATCGCCTCGTAATTGAAAACCGGCCGGCTTTTTTCCGAGGCCGCCGCCCAGATCAGCGTTTCATGCGCGTTGGTGAAACGCTTGCCGCGGAAATTGGGCATGGGGTTGGCCTTGCGCCAGATGACGTCGTTCAGAATCCAGAAGCCCAGATCCTGCAGCGTGGCGCCGACGCGGAAAATGTTGTGATAGCTGCCGATCACCCACAGCGCGCCGTCGGGTTTCAGCAAACGCTTTGCTGCCTTCAGCCAGCCGGCGGTGAAGCGGTCGTAATCGGCGAAGGAGCCGAAGCGGTCCCATTTTTCTTCCACGCCGTCGACGCGGGAATTGTCAGGCCGGTGCAACTCACCATTCAACTGCAGATTATAGGGCGGGTCGGCGAAGATCAGATCCACCGATTGTTCGGGCAGGGCGTTCATATGCGCCACGCAGTCACCCTTTAAAACCTGGTTCAGCGGCAGCTTGAACACGGCGGGAATCGAGGAAGCTTTGGCGGGTTTGGCCGGCATCGGTGGGGGAGGGAAGCTTGTGGATAAGAAGGGGAGAGTCTCCCCCAGGACCTGTGGATAAAACAACAGGAAAAGTGTAAATATTTTAATAAGATCAGCGCCTTAAACTATTGATTGCACAGGAAAGTGCGGCGAAGCCACAAGTTAAGCTTGTATCGAGTCTTTTGATGAATTAGTTTCGCGCATCTTTGATACCTTTGACGTATCATTTTTAGACCTGATTTAGAAAGGACCCCCTCATGAGAGCCTCATACAGAGCTGAAGGTATTGTTGCGATCGAAGCGGGACGCGGTTCCGAAATGGTGACTGCAAGCCAATCGGAAACCCTTGCCATCGTTGGCGCGCTTCGTGGCCAAGTTCATCGCGCGTTGACAGGTTCCGGAGATTTAGAGACAAGCCTTGAAGCGGCTTTTAGGATTCCTGGCCGCTTTGATGTAAGCAACTATGCAACCGGCATAGAAGTCGTTGCGGGTGAACTCATCACGAGACGAGTAGATGATCCTGCCCGGCAAAGGCAAGTGGCGAATGCCGTCTTGAACGTGGTGGAAAGAGTGCATGACCGTTTCGGCGCGAACGCAAGTAATTTGGTGATGTTTGCCGCTGTTCAACGCGCAGGCATGGCCGATGAGTTGCGATGGCTTTCAATTCATACAACCCGCGCGAGTGTTCTTGGGCGATAGGTTTATCCGGTGGCCAGTTTTCGTTCATTTCCATAACATTCCCTTACCGGCGCGAAGCTTTGCCGGTGATGCGGACACGGGCCATGAAGGCGCAGGGCTTCCAGGTGTTGCGGCGTGCCATAACCCATGTGATTAACAAAACCATATTGCGGGAACTCCTGGTGCATCCCGGCCATCAACCGGTCGCGCGTGACCTTGGCCACAATGCTGGCCGCGGCGATGGACAGGCTGCGCCCGTCGCCGCCCACATAGGCATGCGCGGCGCACGACAGCGCCGGGGATTTATTGCCATCCACCAGCACGGCATCAAGGTTGTGAAGTTTCTGCAGCGCGCCCACCGCGCGCGCCATGGCCAGCAGGCTGGCCTGAAGAATGTTGAGAAGGTCAATCTCGGCGAAACTTGCAGGAATGATTAGCGCCGCGGCCACCACCGGCCCGGCCAGCGGGCCGCGCCCGGCTTCGTCGCAGCCGGCGATGACGCGGCCTTGCCAACGGCCGTGCTGGTTTTCGAGGAAGAAGGTGGGCATGAGAGGATTTTGGATAGCAGAGTTGATTCGCAGGAAGTTTAGCCGGAAATATAAAAATGTCATGCCTGCGAAGGCAGGCATCCATGACAAAGACCTTTCCGGTAGAGAGGCGGTTGCCATGGATCCCAGCATTCGCTGGGATGACGTTTAAAATAACTATCTCGCTCCCAAAACCCCGCCCACGCAAACCGCCGTCATGTTTTTGGCTAATCCGGTGGCATCGTCGCTTTCTACCACCGCGCCGCAGACGGTGCCTTCGCCCTCGGCGGGGGCCAGGCGCTCGAACGAATATTTGCGCAGGAAACGGAACACCGCCTGGTCTTTTTTCATGCCGATCACGCTGTCGTAATCGCCGCACATGCCGGTATCGGTTTGATAGGCCGTCCCCTTGGGCAGCACGCGCGTATCGGCGGTGGGCACATGGGTGTGGGTGCCGATCACGGCGGTGACGCGCCCGTCCAGATAATTGGCCATGCCCTGTTTTTCGGATGAGGCCTCGCCGTGGATGTCCAGGAAAATGCCGTCGGCGGCTTTGCCCAGAGGGTGTTCGGCGACCAGCGCCTCCACCGTGGCGAAAGGATCATCCAGCGCGTCCATGAACAGCCGGCACATGGCATTGATCACCAGCAACCTCTTGCCCTTATCGTTTTTCAGAAGAATATGCCCGGCGCCCGGCGTGTCTTTGGGGAAATTGCAGGGGCGGATGCAGCGCTTGTCGCCGCCGATGGTGGAAAGGAATTCCTTCTGGTCCCACACATGATTGCCGTTGGTGAGCACGTCGATGCCCAGGCCCAAAAGCTCGGAGGCGATTTTCTGGGTCAACCCATAGCCCGCGGCGGCGTTCTCGGCATTGGCGAGTGTAAAGTCGGGCTGATGCCGGGTCTTCAGCGCCGGCAGGTGCTTGGCCACCGCCTCGCGCCCGGAACGGCCCATGATGTCGCCTAGGAATAGGATTTTCATGTGCAAAGCCTGACTATGCCGGGCATCTGCTTGGTGTTTCTGCGCTTCCGGTGCTCACGTACTTAAACGTACGCTGCGCGCCGGTTCTCGAAACACCTGCGCATCTGCCTCGGCCTAGCGGCTTTGCAGACGCCCTGTGATGGGAGTAAGAAAGCATAATAAGCTTAAATTCTCCACGAGATTTCTTATGGTCATCACCGAACACGCCCCTGCCAAAATCAACCTTTACCTGCATGTGCTGGGCAAGCGCAGCGACGGCTATCACCTGTTGGACAGCCTGGTGGTGTTCGCCGCCCCCGGCAGCGCCGCCGCCGACCGGGTCGAGTTGAGCGAGGCGGCAGCTTATAGCCTGAAAATCGAAGGGCCGCAGGCCTTGGGGTTGAAACAGGAGGATGCCGAAAAAAACCTGGTCACCAAGGCGCTGCGCGCGCTGGCGGCCAAGGTGCAGAAGCCGCTGAACATCGCCGTGACGCTGCATAAAAATTTGCCGCTGGCTTCGGGCATCGGCGGCGGATCGGCCGACGCGGGTGCAGCTCTGCGTGCGGCGGCAAAATTCTGGCATCTCGAGAAAGACCACCCGGCAATTTCCGAGGCCGCGCGCGAAACCGGCGCCGATGTTTATCCCTGCCTGTCGGGCACGCCCTGTTATCTGGATGGAACGGGGCACGACACCGCCCCCGCGCTGAAGCAGCCGCGCGCTTTTTTGGTGCTGATCAATCCTTATATTCCGCTGCCCACCGCGGCGGTATTTGCTTTGCTTCAAGGGCCTTTCAGCCCGCCCGCGCGGTTCGAAAAAAGATTCGCCACGGTGGAGGAGTTCGCCGCGGCGCTTGCCCTGCGCCGCAATGATTTGCAGGCGGTGGCCATCCAGCTCTGTGGGGCGATTGAAAACGTGCTGGCCATGCTGGAGGACCAGCCGGGCTGCTTGCTGGCGCGCATGTCGGGCGCGGGCGCGACGTGTTTCGGACTTTTCGCGCAAGAGCCGGAAGCGCGCCATGCCGCCGAAAAAATCCGCCGCCAGATCCGGGAATATTGGGTGGCAGTGACGGGGATAGGGTGAAAACGCGTTGCAATATAAACCATTCTGTTTCTTCATTTTTTTGTAATTTAAGCCAATATTCATCGGAGCTATTTACACTGGGCGGTGCATTTTTTAGAGGATTTTCAGAATGGATGATTCTGTAACCACTCGGCAATTTGCCAAAGATGCCGCCCAAAACACCCAATGGTCCCCGGTAACTGAGAAGTGGCTGCTTTTTAAGGCCAACACCACTACGCTTGATGCGCCATCTTCTAACGGACGAGCCATAGAGCAGGTGGAAAAAGGCACAGCGCACGTGGCCGCTCCGGGCACGGATATTTCAATTGGCGTGGTGAATGGGGAAAACTGGTATCGTTACCAACGGCCCTATGGAACAACAAAGCCCCATTATGTTCGGGCCTCCGAAGCCGAGCTGCGCAATCCATAAGCTCTATAATCCGGCTAATTCCCGAACCTTATTTCCTGCGTCAGGCTTTCCAGCAGCTCGGAAGAAAACTGCCCGTCGGGATAGGCAGCGTGGTCACGCTGATAGGCCTTGATCGCCGCTATCGTTTGCGGGCCCAGCGCGCCGTCGGGCTTGTCGATTTTATAGCCCAGCACCTTCAGCATGCGCTGCGCGGCGCGGATATCGGCCATGCGTTCCGGATCAGCAGTTTGTTCTTCCGCAGCCGCGGGGGCTTCGTCCTGCGCCTCCGGCACGGGGAGTTCACGCGCGCTCATGGGCGCGCGCGCGGCGGCGACGGAATCAGGTATACGGCCTTCCGGGGTGCGGGCGATGCGTGCCGGAGTTAGAATGGCGGGTCGCGACGGCGCGGCGGCGGGGTCGGGAACGCTGGCTTTCTTCGCCGGGGCGGGCCCGTTGGGTTCAGCGGCAAGCTGCACGTTTTCCGACATCATCGATCGGCGCAGGCGCTGCACCGCGGCCGCGGCTTTGGTATCGCCCGCGGCCTGGGCGCGCTGATACCACGCCAAGGCCGTTTCCGGATCGGGCGCGCCATCGATGCCTTTTTCATATAATTTGCCAAGCTCGCCAAACGCGGAAGTAACGCCTGACTTGGCGGCTTCCTGGAACCAGCGCGCGGCGGTGGCGAAATCAGGCTTGCCGAAAGTGCCCGCCTCGTAGCTGTAGGCAAGCCACATCATCGCTTCGCGGTTACCACCTTCGGCGCCCTGGCGAATGAGGCTGACGGCAAAAGCCGGATCCGGCCGCACGCCATCGCCCTTCAGGAATTTCGCCGCGACTTGTAGCTTGGCGCGTTTGTCGCCTGAAGTCTCGCGGTCAAAAATCGGTTTCCAGCTTTCCGGCAAAGTTTGCGAGGTGGCCGAAAGACGCATCGCCACCGCCGTTTCAAACGCGCTGAGCGGACGGGGAATCACGGCGGGTTTCGGTGCTTGCTCGTAACGTCCCATGGCCACCGGCGGCGGGGCGGGGTTTTCGATCACCACGGGGGCGGGTTGTGGGGCGGCGGGCGCGACCGGCACAGGGTTTGCAGCAACAGGAACAGGTGCCGCAATGGTTACCGTCATGGGTGCCGGTGCGACGGGCCCAGCTGCCGCTACGGGAGGGGGTGCAGTTACGGCGCGGGAATGTTTACCTGCCAAAGCCATTCCTCCGGCGGTGGCGGCAAGGCAGATGGCGCCGATGATCAGAGAGATAATGGTTTGACGGCGGAACAGATGACGCTGATCAGCCTTAAAGGCATGGAGCGCATGGGCAAGATTTTCCATGCTGATTTCCATCGCCTTCAGGCGCTGGGCGTGATGGGCCAGCCGCAGGGCGGTATCCAGCGAGGGGTCGAGGGCGTGTTCGTCCTCTTCCTCGTAGGCTTCTTCGTTCTGGTTGATATGCGCACGCGCGCCAGCCTGAGCCATGGAAGAGAAGCCTCTGTTGCTTGATTACGGCAAAAACCGTCGAATCACGATTTTTTAACAGAAGTACAAGTTTTTGATGCTTAGGCTTTGCAGAAGCTATTGTTTTTTTAGGCGACTCGGAACTTATCCACAGTTTGTAAAAAGATTCCGGGTTGACAGGTCACGGATGGTTTTGGTTACGTCCAACGCTTACGGCCCCTTGATGGTCCTTAACGGACATCGTGGGGCAGCATACCAGAGTGGCTTCGGGCAAGAAACGAAGCGAAGGGCTCCCACCCCCTTTCTGGTAGTGCAAAGAAACCCAAGGTTTTACAGGCCTTTATTAACGGTGTCGCTTCGAGGTCTCCCTCCGGTTGAACCAAAAGGTTAGCCCTTCGTGTTATTGAGCCGTCTAGGAACCACTCTTCTCCTGATGCTTTCCGGCATCAGCTTTGCTTTTGTCTATGCCCTTAATCTTGAGCAGGGCCAGGACAAAGGTGCCCTTTACCATCTCCTCAATCCGGTCATTCAGGACATCGTCACGGCGGAAGCCCCGGCCGACGACCTGCTGCCCGCGCCCACTTCCCTTTCCGCCATGGTTGCCGAGAACCGCGCCGCCCTGCGCCGCGCCGTGTTTGTTTCGGAAGAGCAGCGCGACGGCATGATCCGCCGCACTCTGGTGGTCGGCCCCGGCGAAACGCTGACCTCGCGCCTGATGGCCGGGGGCATCACCCGCACCGAGGCGGCCAAGGCGCTGGAAGCCATGCGCGCTTATGTGAATCCCCGCAAAATCGCTGTCGGCCAGAAGGTGGCCGTGCTGTTCAAAAGGGGCGATACGGGCGAAGTTTTCAGCGGTTTGGAACTGCGTGCCGACCCCACCAAGCTGGTGACGGTGGCGCGCCTTTCGGAAGACGGTTTCAAGGGCCAGACCAAGGATGTGATCCCCGAAAAACACCGCTTCGCCATGCGCGCCACGGTGCAGGACGGCATTTATGAATCCGGTCTGCGCGCCGGCATTCCGGCGGGCGTGCTGAACACGCTGATCAAGAGTTATTCCTACCAGGTCGACTTCCAGCGCGAAATCAAGCCCGGCGACCGGTTTGAAACTTTGTATGAACAGGCCACCGACGAGGACGGCCACGGCGTGGGCGACGCCACGCTGATTTACGCGGCGCTTCAAGTCGGCCCAAAAATTCTTCCCATCTATCGCGTGGCCATGCCGGCCGGCAGCTTTGAATATTACGACGCCACCGGAAAATCGGTGCGCAAAGGCCTGCTGCGCACGCCGGTGGAAGGCGCGCATCTCACTTCGGGTTTCGGCATGCGGCTGCACCCCATCCTGGGCTTCTCGCGCATGCATAAGGGCGTGGATTTCGGCGCTCCTTCGGGCGCGCCGATTTACGCCGCGGGCGCCGGCATTGTCGAGGAAGCGGGCTATCACAGCGGTTATGGCCGCTATATCCGCCTTCGCCATAACGGGCATCTGTCCACCGCCTATGCGCATTTGCGCCAGTTCGGCCGCGGCATCACGCGCGGCGCGCGCATCAATCAGGGCGATGTGATTGGTTATGTGGGTGCCAGCGGCATCGCCACCGGGCCGCATCTGCATTACGAAGTGCTGGTCGACAACCAGCAGGTCAATCCGCTGACCGTGAACGTGGCCACCAACATCGTTCTGGAAGGCAAGCAGCTGATGGCGTTCCAGGACTGGCGCTCCAAGGTGCACAGCGCCTTTGAACAGCTGGTGGCCGAAGCCGAAGCGCGCCGGGGCGTGAAAGTCGCGCATAACCAGATTAACGGCGAAGTGGCGCGGTAAGCTTATAAAGCTAAATCAATTTTTAAGGAGGGCCTGATGAGTGGAATTTTGGATGCCAAGCGAGAAGTTGCGGCCGATGACACCACGATCGAACCAGGAAGCGGCAAAACACTCGTGGTATTGCCTCCCGCCCGTACTGATCGCCACACGATCACATTAGCAGACGGCAGAAAATTCGTGGTGTTACCAAAAGTTTGGCCTACTTTGGCCCGGGCCTTTGCTCCTAAAGGCCTTAAATAGAACGGCTTTCGGCGCTTATTTCTCCTTTGATCCCCGCCCAAAACCCGCCTAATATCCTGTCGAATCAAAGGATTTAACCGATATCGTTTTGATATCGGATTGATTTAAAACGCCCCCGGCGCAAAACGGCCATGCAGTTCACCAAGCTCAAGATCACCGGCTTCAAGTCTTTCGTGGAGCCCGTTGAATTCCCCATCGCGACGGGGCTGACCGGCATTGTCGGGCCCAATGGCTGCGGCAAGTCGAACGTGGTCGAGGCGCTGCGCTGGGGCATGGGTGAAAATTCCGCCAAGCGCCTGCGCGGCAGTGAAATGGACGATGTGATTTTCGCCGGATCGGCCGGACGCCCGGCGCGCAATCTGGCCGAGGTGATGCTGGTGCTGGATAACCGCCAGCGCACCGCGCTGGCCGAATTCAACAGCGACGATGAAATGGAAATCACGCGCCGCATCGAGCGCGGCATGGGTTCCGACTACCGCATCAACGGCCGCCCGGTGCGCCAGAAAGACGTGCAGCTTCTCTTTGCGGATCAAGCAACAGGCGCGCATTCCACCAGCATCGTCAGCCAGGGAAAAGTAAGCGCGCTCATTTCCGCCAAGCCGGAAGAGCGCCGCCAGGTTCTGGAAGAAGCGGCGGGCGTTTCCGGCCTGCATGCGCGCCGGCACGAGGCGGAATTGAAATTGAAGGCGGCGGAAACCAATCTGGCGCGCG
The DNA here is from genome assembly GCA_016195205.1 of Pseudomonadota bacterium. Classification (GTDB taxonomy): domain Bacteria; phylum Pseudomonadota; class Alphaproteobacteria; order UBA9219; family RGZA01; genus JACQAB01. Next base: position 180 of record JACQAB010000056.1, on the reverse strand, counting down.
TCGGCGACCAGCTGCAACTCATGGACCAGCAGCTGCGCGGGCTGAAAACGCAAGTGCGGCAAACCAGCCGTTACCGCAATCTGGGCGACCTGATCCGCAAGGCCGAGGCCGGCATTCTGTACCTGAAAATCCGCGCCGCCGAGGCGGCGTTGCACGCGGCGGAAGCCGCTTTCGCGCAAA
>JACQAB010000055.1 GCA_016195205.1 Pseudomonadota bacterium | reverse complement strand
ACTTGCCGGTGGCGAGAGAAAGAAAGCGCGGTTTCATTGCTATATTTTACAGTTTCAGATATTGATCCTGCTGTCTGGATGATGTTTTATGCCGCTATAGAATTTGAATCGCAAGGGTTGTTACGGTAAAAAGGGCAAACATGGCCACGGCATCGTTAAGAAAAGAGGATTGGTCTTTGAAAGCGGACATCCACCACGACCGCATCCTGATCCTTGATTTCGGAAGCCAGGTCACCCAGTTGATTGCCCGCCGCATCCGCGAGGCGGGGGTGTATTGCGAAATCTGGCCGTTCAACGCGCCCTCCGAAAAAATCCGCAGCTTTAACCCCAAGGGCATCATTCTTTCCGGCGGGCCGTGCTCGGTGCTGGACAAGGACAGCCCGCGCGCGCCGGATGTCGTCTGGCAGCTTAAGCTTCCCGTGCTGGGCATCTGCTATGGCCAGCAGGCCATGGTGCAGCAGCTGGGCGGCAAGGTAGAGGGCGGCCACGCCCGCGAATTCGGCCGCGCCGCCGTTACGCTGCAGACTCCCATCCTGGGATGGGAGAAGGGCAAGGAATATCAGGTGTGGATGAGCCACGGCGACCGCGTCACAGAATTGCCCAAGGGCTTTAAGGTAGTGGCCAGTTCCGAAGGCGCGCCTTTCGCCATCGCCGCCGATGAAGAGCGGCGTTATTATTCCACTATGTTTCACCCTGAAGTCGTGCACACGCCCGAGGGAAAAACGCTGCTTTCCCATTTTGTGCACAAGGTATGCGGCGCCGCGGCCGACTGGACCATGGCGGCGTTCCGCAAAACAGAGATTGAAAAAATCCGTCAGCAGGTGGGCAAGGGCAAGGTGATTTGCGGCTTGTCGGGGGGGGTCGATAGTTCCGTGGCCGCGGTTTTAATTCACGAGGCGATTGGCGAACAGCTTACCTGTATTTTCGTCGACACCGGGTTGATGCGCGAAGGCGAAGGCCGGCAGGTGGTCGAGTTGTTCCGCAATCACTACAACATCCCGCTGGTGGCGGTGGATGCCGGGGCAAAGTTCCTTGGCGCGCTGAAGGGCGTGGATGATCCGGAAAAGAAACGCAAAATCATCGGCAAGCTGTTCATCGACGTGTTCGAAGCCGAGGCCAAAAAAGTTGGCGGGGCTGAATTTTTGGCGCAGGGCACGCTTTATCCCGACGTGATTGAAAGCGTGTCGTTCAGCGGCGGACCTTCGGTCACCATCAAATCACACCATAATGTGGGCGGGTTGCCTGAGCGCATGAATTTCAAGCTGGTGGAACCCCTGCGCGAATTGTTCAAAGATGAGGTGCGCGCTTTGGGGCGTGAATTAGGGTTGCCGGAAGCTTTTGTGGGCCGCCATCCGTTCCCCGGCCCGGGCCTGGCCATTCGCGTGCCGGGTGAAATTACCGAAGAGAAACTGGCCATCCTGCGCAAGGCCGATGCGGTTTACCTCGACGAAATCTGCCAGGCCGGGCTTTATGACAAAATCTGGCAGGCTTTTGCCGTGCTGCTGCCGGTGCGCACGGTGGGCGTGATGGGCGACGGCCGCACCTATGACCATGTGCTGGCGCTGCGCGCGGTGACCTCGGTCGATGGCATGACGGCGGAATCTTATCCGTTCCCGCATGAATTTCTGGCGCGGGTAGCCACGCGCCTGATCAATGAAGTTAAAGGCATTAATCGCGTCGTATATGATGTTACCAGCAAACCACCCGGCACCATTGAGTGGGAATAGTTCAGATGACAGGGATCAGGAATCAGGGATCAGAAGACAAAAACCAACAAGTCATGCCCGCGAAGGCGGGCATCCACGAAAAGCCAAATGGCACGGCTCGTGGCCTGTCGTGGATCCCCGCCTTCGCGGGGATGACACTGCTTGTGTTTTTGTGTATTTCATCATCGGCTCAAACCGGCACCTGTTACAGCGAAAAGGAAACGGAAGCCGAGCACGGCTTGCGCCTGCATTCCGACCTTGAAGTCATCACGCTGACCTGCCGCTATTCAACCACAGGCGTGCCGCTGCAGAAACTTTATCGCGGCTTCGTGCATCGTAATGCCAATATGATCCACGGATGGGAAAACACTATTGCCCGTGCCTATGCCGATGAAGGCGGCAGCCGCAACAGCAGCATCGATAGTGTCCGCACCTGGCTGGCCAACCAGAAGGGTAATGAATCGGCGTCCATGGGCCCGCGCAGCTTCTGCAAGCAATGGGCCGATTTCGTGCCCTATGCGGCGAAGCTTACGCCCCCGCAGTTATTGGGCTATGTGCGGCAAGAAGATCCGGCGCGGCCCACCAAAAAACCTCCCTGCGGATAAGGAGGTTGCCATGCCTATCGCTTACCCGGCGCGTATCCAAAAACTGGAACGTTATTCTGAACGTTTCGAGGCCTATCGCCTGCCCGCCAAGGATTGCGATATTCTATTCGCCATGTATCCGGCCGGTTCCGATATCGAACCGCATGAGCATAACACTGAAAACTGGGGCATCATCACCAAGGGTGAGTTGGTTTTAACGATGGATGGCAAAGAACAGCGCTTCGGCCCGGGCGACTGGTATCATATTCCGCGCTACATGCGGCATGCCGCGCGTTTTGAAAAAGAAACCGAAGAGATCGAGTTCTGGTTTAAGAAAGACGCCTAAGACGTGGCTTTCTGCAGCGCCAGGCGAATGCCCAGCAGAATGAACAGCGCGCCGCAGGCTTTGTCGAGCGCGGCGGAGATCTTCAGAAAAACATTCCGAATGCGCGCCTGCGTCAGGAACAGCGCTACCGACGAAAACCAGACAATCATAATGGCCATGCAGCTAAGCCCGTAAGCCAGCAGATGGGCGATGGGCTGGTGCGGCTGCACGATTTGCGTGAACAGCGCGAAGAAAAACAGAATGGCCTTGGGGTTCAGCAGATTGGTGAGGAACCCGTCGCGGAATGCCGACGCAGCGGTTTTGGCCGAGCGTTCGCCGTTCTTCAAATTTACATGGTGCATGCCCTTCGAGCGCAGCGCCTTAACGCCGATGTAAATCAGATAACCCGCGCCAGCATATTTCAGCAGGGTGAACAGCCACAGCGACTGGGCGATAATCGCCGAAAGGCCCAGAATGCAGTAAGTAATGTGGATCGAAACGCCCGCGGTGAAGCCCAGCGCCGTCATCATCCCCGCCTTGCGGCCATGCAGCACCGAATTGCGCACGGCCATGACAAAATCAGGGCCCGGCGCCATCACCGCGACGATGAAAACCGAGACCACCAGAAGCCATTCTTGCCAGAAATGCATGTTTCGACCCTTAACAGGCTAGTGACGAGCGACGGGTGACAGAATATCTTGTCATCCCATCTCCTGTCACCCGCTTTTCCTTATGGAATACTTTCTTCAACAATTCATCAACGGCCTGACGCTTGGCTCGGTCTATGCGCTGATCGCCATTGGCTATACCATGGTTTACGGCATCATCGGCATGATCAACTTCGCCCATGGCGAGTTGTATATGATCGGCGCCTTCGTGGCCGTTATCACGCTGGTGGGACTGTCGGGCGGGGGCGTGCTGGGCGCGCCGCTGGCCATATTCGCCGCGTTTTTATGCGCCGTGGCGGTGACCGCCGCCTATGGCTATGTGGCTGAGCGCTTGGCGTATCGCCCCTTGCGGAATTCCTCGCGCATCGCGCCGCTGATTTCGGCCATCGGTGTGTCGGTCTTGCTGCAGAACTATGTGCGCCTGGCGCAGGGCCCGCGCGCCAAGCCTTTGCCGCCGCTGATCCATGGCCAATACACGCTGATGGAGCGGGCGGATGGTTTTACTGTCACCCTTTCCAATATCCAGATTGCGATTTTCGTGGTCGCGGCAGTGCTGATGATCGGCTTGACGCTGCTGATCCACAAAACGCCGCTGGGCCGCGCCCAGCGCGCCTGTGAGCAGGACATAAAAATGGCCGCGCTGCTGGGCATTCCGGTGGGAAGGATTATTTCACTTACCTTTGTTCTTGGCGCGGCGCTGGCGGCGGTGGCGGGGGTGATGGTGGCGCTGTATTACGGCGTGGTCGATTTTTTCATCGGCTTCCTGGCGGGAATGAAGGCTTTCACCGCCGCGGTGCTGGGTGGCATCGGCTCGCTTCCCGGCGCGATGCTGGGCGGCATTCTGCTGGGATTGATCGAGGCGTTCTGGTCCGGCTATGTCGGTGCGGAATATAAGGATGTCGCGGCGTTCCTGATCCTTATCCTGGTGCTGTTGGTGCGCCCGCAAGGGCTTTTGGGAAGACCGGTTGCCGACAAGATATGATCTATTTCCCCTCCCGAAGGGAGGGGAGTCCCGTTGTTCTGATCGGTTAGGCTTTTCTTTTATGAAATCATCCTTGGATCTTAAAAAACTTTTTGGCGAGGCGGTGCTGGCCGCGCTGATCGCGTTGGTGTTATTCGTGCATCTGCTGGGCATGCCGATGGCGGAAAAAGACGGCGCGCTGGTCGTGGCCCCCGAATGGCGGCGGCTGAGCCTAGCCGTGGGCGCCGTTTTCATTGGCCGTATTCTGATTGGGCTGTTTGGCCTTTTTCGTTTGCCGCAGCCCAAGCCGCCCAACCTGGCTTCCGACCAGAAACTTTATAATGGCATCATGCTGGGGTTGCTGATGGCCCTGTGCCTTCTGCCTTTCACGCCGTTTTCCAGCCGTTATGTGCTGGATACCCTCACCCTGATCTTCACCTACATGGTTCTGGCCTGTGGGCTCAACATCGTGGTGGGGATGACGGGGTTGCTGGATCTGGGCTTCGTCGCGTTTTACGCCATCGGCGCCTACACGTTTAGCCTGCTGGCGGTGAAAGGCGGCTTCAGCTTCTGGCAGGCCTTGCCCTTCGCCATGATGCTGGCGGCGCTGATTGCCTTTGTGATCGGATTGATCGTGCTGCGCCTGCGCGGCGATTATCTGGCCATCGTCACGCTGGGGTTCGCTGAAATCCTGCGCATCTTTCTGCTGAACTGGGTGAGCTTGACGAACGGGGCCAACGGCATCACCGGCATCCCGCGGCCAACTTTTTTCACCTTCGGCTTCGATCCGGCCTCGCGCGTGTTCTATCTTTACTATCTGGCCATTTTCTTTTTCACGGCGGTGGCGCTGCTGGTGATGCGCCTGCGCCGCTTGCCGTTGGGCCGCGCGTTTGAAGCGGTGCGGGAAGATGAATTGGCCGCCTCGGCCATGGGCATTCCCCTGGCGCGCGCCAAGCTGGCGGCCTATATGCTTTCGGCCTGCTGCGGCGCGCTGGCCGGCGCGTTTTTCGCCACGCGGCAGGGGTTTGTCAGCCCGGAAAGCTTCACCTTCACGGAATCCGGGCTGGTGCTGGCGATTGTGGTGCTGGCGGGGATGGGACATCCCTTGGGCCTTATGCTGGCCGCCGCGTTTTTGGTGGGCTTGCCCGAGGTGTTCCGTGAATTGCAGGATTACCGCCTGATTGCCTTCGGCGCGGGCATGGTATTGATCATGATCTGGCGGCCGCAGGGGCTTTTCTCGCGCCGCCCGCCGGCCGTGACTTTAAAAATGGAAACGTGATGCCTAAAGTTGTTTTCATCGAGAATGATCAACGCAAGGAAGTGGAGGCGCCCCTCGGCTCCACGCTGCTGCAGATCGCGCAAATGCACAAATTCGACCTGGAAGGCGCATGCGATCATTCGCTGGCCTGCGCCACCTGCCATGTCATCGTGGAACCGCAATGGTATGACGTGCTGCCTGAGCCCGTTTCGGATGAGCTCGATATGCTGGACCTGGCGCCGAACCTGGCCAAAACCTCGCGCCTGGGGTGCCAGATTGTGATGCGTGAGGAGTATGATGGGCTTACGGTAAGGTTGCCTAAGAAGTAATATAATCAATGGGGCTGTCGTAGATAAGCCTTAAGTAAAGCACCATTTGGTTAAAGTAAATAGTTGCTGGCGGTGTGAGCCGTAGTTGAAGCGGAACTCGCATTCTTTCAGAAACAGCGGGAAGCTTTTGCGCGGGATGCCGTTGTATTT
>JACQAB010000054.1 GCA_016195205.1 Pseudomonadota bacterium | reverse complement strand
GGGCCGTTGCTTTTCATCACGCCGGTCAAAGGCCGCCTTGTTTATGGCTTTGGCGATCCCGACGAAGTAGGCACCGACAGCCGCGGGTTGACGCTTAAAGTTCGCGCCGGAGACCGCATCGTTGCGCCCGCGGACGGACAGGTAGTGTTTGCCGGTCCATTCAAGGGTTACGGCAACATCTTGATCTTGCGGCATAACGACGACTATCATTCGTTCCTGGCTGGTTTCGGGCGCTTGGACGCCGCAGTCGGACAAGTGGTCAATGCGGGGGAGCCGCTGGGCCGCGCACCCATGGAAAAGGGTGGCAGCGTCCAGGTTTATTTTGAGCTTCGTTACCGTGGTGCGCCGATTGATCCGATGCGGCGTATTTCGTCCACCGCTCTGGCCGCCCGCAGCACCTCGTCACCTTAAGGCAAAACCGGAAAATGACCCTCTCCTTCAAAAAAACCTTCGCGCTTCTTCTGCTGCTTCTTGGCCTAGTGGCCCTGCCGCTGCCCAGCTATGCCGGCGATCTGTTTGCCAAAGACGTCAAAGATAAAGATTCCAAAGAGAAGGACTCCAAAGACAAGACGAAGAAGGATGAGGATGAGTCTCCTGATGCCCGTGACACTTTCAAATTCCTCAGTCTGTTCAGCGATGTGCTGGAACGCACGCGTGCCGACTACGTGGATTCCGTCACCGATGAAAAGCTCATTGAATCCGCGCTGAACGGCATGCTGTCGTCGCTGGATCCGCATTCGGGCTATTTAAACCGCAAGAATTTTCAGGAAATGCAAACTCAAACCCGCGGTGAATTCGGTGGCTTGGGCATTGAAGTGACGATGGAAGACAACATTGTCAAAGTTGTCTCGCCGATCGACGACACCCCAGCCGCCAAGGCCGGGTTGCAGCCGGGTGATTTGATTACGCATATTGACGATCACCCCGTCACCGAACTGACCCTGTCGGAAGCGGTGGACCGCATGCGCGGCCCGCCAAACACCAAAATCAAGCTGACCGTCCGCCGCGGCGGGCTGTCGGGCAAGCCGTTCGACGTGTCGCTGACGCGCGCCATCATCCGCATCAAGTCGGTGAAGTATGAAGTGAAGGAAGATTCCATCGGCTATGTCCGCATCACCACCTTCAACGAACAAACCCAAACCGCGCTGGATGCCGCCCTGGAAGACATCGACCACAAGCTTGGCAAAAAGCTGGTGGGCTATGTGGTGGACCTGCGCAACAATCCCGGCGGATTGCTGGAACAGGCTATTTCCGTCAGCAGCACTTTTCTGGCCAGCGGCGTGCCCGTGGTTTCCACGCGCGGCCGGCATCCGGAAGACAATCAGGTTTTCCTGTCCAAGGGCGGCGACCAGGGCCATGGCCGGCCGATGATCGTGATGATCAACGGCGGTTCGGCTTCGGCTTCGGAAATCGTTTCCGGCGCGCTGCAGGACCATCGAGGGATTGAGCCCGACATCTTGGTACAACCCGCCAAGGTCGAAGAGATCAAAGCCAACGGTAAAAGCCTGCGCGAGGCTGATCTGCGCGGCGCGTTGACCAATGAGCAGGCGAAGAAAGACAAAAACGCCAAGCCTTCGAAGGAAGAGCCGGCGCCGGAAACCCTGCCGGGCGTGGATCAAGACAAGAAAGACAAGGATAAAGACAAAGATAAGGGCTCGCAGAATGATGACGATGTCGAAGAAAACCTGTTTACCGAGGTTCCGCCCGGCAAGGAGAAACCTTTCGATTATCAGCTGGCGCGAGCGCTGGATCTGCTGCGCGGCATTTCTCTTTATGAAAAACGGTTAAACGGACCGAAGCCGGATAAAACCGAACAGGATTCCGTCCACGACACGCCGTTACCGGACTCACCCTCGCCATGATGGCGGCTGCGCTTGAAAAACTGACTTCCCTTGCGCCGCGGCTGAAAAGCCTGGCGCTGAGCGGATGGCAGCGCATCAATCAGTTGACCCAGGTCGATCTAAAAATTTTTCTACCGGTCTTTGCCGGATCGTTGGCTTTTTTTGTTTTGCTGGCCCTGCTGATTCCCGCGCCGCGTCCGATGGACGTTTCCGAAGAAGCCTCTTCCTCGCATGTCAGGGCAGGCGGAACCGGCGAGAAACATGCGGAAAATGTCCCGGTTTCAAGCCGGCCTTTCACTGACCGGGAAAAGCAGGCTATTGCCACCAACGACATCCCTACGCGTGATCCACTAACAGTGGCGCCGGTAGAAGCCCTGGAAGAAGGATCTGGGGATACGCGCCTTCCCAAAATTGCCGATGACGGCCGCCGTCCGTGGTTTGTTTATTCGCGGCCCTTCGACCACCTTGATCCGCGGCCGCGCATCTCCGTGGTGGTGGCCGATTTGGGTCTGGTGCGTCTTATAAGCGAAAATGCAATTAACGACCTTCCCGGCCCGGTTACGCTGATCTTCAATAGCGACGCCAGCACCAACGCCTGGATGGCCCGCGCGCGCAATTTCGGGCACGAGGTCTTGTTGTCGGTGCCGATGGAACCGTTCGACTATCCCGCCAATGATCCCGGCCCAGGAACCTTGCTGACCAGCGTGACCGGCGAAGAGAACGTAAAACGGCTGCAGAATGCCATGTCCAAGGGCACCGGCTATGTGGGCGTGACCTCCCTTACCGGTTCGCATTTCACCAGCTCGCCTGAGGCTTTGAAACCCGTGCTAACCCAGGCTTTCAGCCGCGGGTTATTGTGGTATGACGCGCGCCTGGTGCCGCTGAGTTCCGCTTATGCCGTGGGCCAAGAGATGCGCATGCCTTCCGTCCGCACCGATTTTCGCGCTACCGCCGATAAAAGCCGCTCCGCGCTTGACGCCATGTTTCAGGATGCCGAAACCAGTGCGCGCCATGCGGGAACGGTCGTGGTGCTGGTTTATCCTTCCCCCATGAGTCTGCAGGCGATTACGGATTGGGCCAAAACCCTGCCTGAAAAAGGCTTTGCCCTTGCGCCTATCACGGCGATGGTGGAATGAACGCCGCGCCCCTTCCCTATCGTGCCTGTGTTGGCCTGATGCTTATCAACAGCGAAGGAAAAATCTTCTGCGGTGAACGGCGCGACACGCCTGGCGCCTGGCAAATGCCGCAAGGCGGCATTCAAAAGGGCGAAGACCTTTCCGTAGCCGCCTTGCGTGAGCTGAAAGAAGAAATCGGCGTGGAAAAGGCCGAAATTATCGGCCAAACCAAAGCGCCTTATCGCTATGACTTCCCCGATTTCCTGGAACACCATTCCATTTACAAAGGCAAATACCGCGGGCAGGAGCAGCACTGGGTGGCGCTGCGTTTCCTGGGCACCGACGTTGACATCGACCTGGTGCGCTATAACGATCACGAAGGGCCGGAATTTGTGGCGTGGCGCTGGTGCGCCCCGCAGGAGGTGGTGAACAACATCGTGCCTTTCAAGCGCGCGGTGTATGAAGCGGTGGTTGAGGAATTCGCGCCGCTGCTGGGCAAAAAAAAATAAACTACCGTCCGCTTTGGCGCACCAGCGCGCGCAGGCGCGACGGCGTGGCGCCGCTGAGTTCTCCGCTGACATTCTTCTGGTCATAATGGCGCTGAAAGGCTTTCAGCGTTGTTTTTAACTCGGCATCATCCTTGGGCGGCGCGTAGCCAAAGCGCGAAAGCAGCAGATGGGCCTCTTCGGGCGGCATGCTTTTCTGCTCTTCGGCCTGGGTGCGCGGCCAAAACCCGATGTTCTGATCGGCCAGATACCTCCAGTCGAATAATTCACCCGGATCTTGCTTGCGCAAGGGGGCAATATCGCTATGCGCCAGGAAGGCATCGGCGGCAAGGTTATGGCGGGCTTTAATATCCACGCATAATTCCGCCACGGCCTGCATCTGCGCCGCGGGAAAAGCGCGATAGCCGAATTCATGGCCGGGGTTCACCACTTCAATACCGATGGAATGCGAATTGATGTCGGCCGTTCCGCGCCAAAAGCTGAGCCCCGCATGCCAGGCGCGCCTGTCTTCCGGCACCAGCTTGAAAATTCGCCCGTCTTCCTCGACCAGATAATGCGCGCTGACTTTCGAGGTGGCATCGCACAACCGCTTTAGCGCGGCGGCGCCGTCTTTCATGCCGGTGTAATGCAAAATAACCAGATGGGGCGCCGGCCCGCCAAGCCGGTCTTCAAAATTGGGCGAAGGATGATCGATGAAACTGGGCACCGGATGACCATACCGGCCTAGATCAGGAAATCAAACAGGTTGCCGCCCGCCAGCGAATTAAGCACGGATGACAGGCCCGCCGTGTTCTGGGTCAGCACCGAAGTCAGCGTGGCCGAAGCCGAAGCCTGGGGTACTTCGACCGTTTCATAATCTTCGGTGATATACGTGCCCATGCTGAGCTGAATCGCATAATTGGGCCTGGCGTTGTTGGCCGCGCCCGTGGAGCGCGTGACTTTCATAAGATAATTGCCCGAATCCAGCGGTAAGTCGGTGGAAAGAAGTTTTTGGTAATTATCGTGTTTATCGCCGAAGGTCGCCTCGCTGTCAGCAATGACGGTGCCGTTGGACTTCAGAATCTGGACATGCACGCCTTCATCGGTGGTTACTGCCATGCCCACATTGCCGGAAGTGGCCACCTTGAAGTTGAAAAAATCCACATGATCGTTGGTGGTGAGGGCGCTGAAAAGATTCAGGCGTGATTTTCCACCGGTCAGGGTGCCGATCGAGCGCGCGGTTTGCGGCGCGTCGTTGGCGATGTCGATGGAATCCTGGCGGAAGCTGCGAATTTGGGAAGGGCGCGGCGCCGGCTGGTTCCAGGCATCGGGATTGGAAGGCGCCTCTTCCGACGACGCCTTTAGCGCCGCCTGCTTGGCGTAATACTCATTCAGGATGCCCTGAATGGTGGTGTTGAAAACGACCGGATCCATCCTGTTCCTTCCTTGGAATAGATTCTAAAGAAGCAGGCCTTAAGAAGAATTTAAGAGTCGGGTTTTAGCCACGCGGCAACATTTGCCTATCCGCCGATGAATAAACCCCACAGCATTTTCGCCGAGATAAAAACCAGAAAAACCGAGAAAATCCTGCGCAATACGGCACGGTCCAGCTTATGCGCCAGTTTCGCCCCATAGGGCGCCATCAAGGCCGTGGCCGGAAAAAGAATGGCCAGGCTGAGAAGATTCACATAGCCCAAAGATAGTGGAGGAAGATTAACCACGTTCCAGCCGCTGAGAATAAAGCCGATAGTCCCCGGCACGGCGATAACGGCCCCGAAGGCCGAAGAGGTTCCCACCGCGCGCTGCATCGGCACACCGCACAAAGTCATTACCGGAACAGTGATGGCCCCACCGCCGATTCCCACCAGCGACGAAATCACGCCAATGCCCGTGGTGATCGCGTGTTTGGCCCAACTGGTGGGTAGCTGATGGTAAACCATGGTGGTTCCCTTGGTGAACAGCATGTAAAGCGCGATGCATAACAGGAAACCGCCAAAAATACCGCGCATGGCGTTGCCGCCCATCAGCGCCGCTAAAAAAACCCCTATCGTGGAACCGCTCGCTATCCACGGACCCCAGCTTTTTATGATCTCCGCATCAACCGAACCGCGCTTTTTATGCGCGCGCGCCGAAGAGGTTGATGTGGCGATGATAGTCGCCAGCGAGGTGGCCACGGCCGCATGCATGGCCTGGTCGGATGGCACGCCGATATGCAGAAACCAGTGAAATAAAATAGGCACCGTGATGGTGCCGCCACCCACACCAAACAACCCCGCGATCAGCCCGGCCAAAAGGCCGGCGCCCACCAGCGCGACAAGGTCGGGAAGCAAGGGAACGAGATCGGGAACAGTCATCCGTGCGCGATTGTATTCGCCACGTCATCAATCAACCAGCCCTGATATTGCGTCACGCCCAGATTCTGGCCAAAGCGCAAGGCTTCTTCCGAATCACACTGGTTGAAAATGATCTTGCCGCGATCCAGCGCTTCCAACGCGCGCATGGCAAGCGGTTCTTTCAACTCTTCCAGTTTTTCGCGGGTTACTTTCACCTTGTAATAATCCACCGTGAAACGGTCAAAATTGATGTAAGGCAGCGACGATGGCGTGATGCCGTCAATGCCCACCAGAAAGTTTTCTTCTTTCAGTACCGAAATGGCGTTGCGTGTGGTGGTGAAGTTGAGGAACAGGTCGGATTTGTGAATGTCGAAGCCCACGTTGGGACGGCGGTCTTTGGGTAGAACGTGGCAGAATTGCGCGAACACCGACGACAGCACGGTTTCCGCCGCCATGTTGATGCTGATGCGCTTGCCCTTCCAGTTATCGGTGGTATAGCTGAGTTCCTGAAACAGCTTGCGGTCCAGCGTGCAGCACAAATCAAGAAACAGGCGCTCGGGCGTATTCAGCACCAGGCGCGGAAAGCGTTCGCGCTGCAGATCGCTGATACTGATATAGAAATCGATGAAGCTTTTCTCCCATACGCCACGCGCCACCTGCTTATAAACCGGCTGGGTGCGCACATAACGCTTGATATCGATGCTGTCCAGAAGCTTTTCGACCTGACTCAGGCTCCAGGCGGTGAGCGGCCCGCGCACATCTTCGGCCTGCAGCGCTTCTTCGGCCTGGCGCACCGGGCCCATCACTTCAACCGCGCGGGCCAGTTCAACATAGGTGTTCGCCCGTTCGCGCAACGGCATGTATTCTTGTGGTAAACGATAGACGACGGCCGCTTTATCCTGAGCTTCGGTCGATGATCCATGAGGAAAGACCATGGCCATCGCGGTGCCACGCAAGCGTTGCGTCTCGGCATTTTCCATAGGCGGCAAGACAAGGAAAATATCACCGTTACCCATCACATGCATCTCGCCGGAATATTTGGCGATGGCGGCTTTAACCTGGGTGGCGATGGGATCGTTCTCGCTGTCATAGTCAGCAAGATTGCGGATAAGATTAATGACGGTTTGCGGCGTATTCGCCCGGTTCAGCCGGCGCAGAAGCAGAATAAAATCCTGCTCGGCGATCATGAGGGCATTGCTGCCGGAGTGATAAGTGACCGTGACCATGGAGACGAGTAGTTAGTAGTGAGTAGTGAGTAATGAGTAGTGAGTAGTGAGCAGTAAGAATAGCATTCTCTTTTCATTACTCACTACTCATTACTCACTACTTCTAATTCCTTAAGATACGGCAAAGATAGCCTCAATCTCTACCGGTGCCATCGCAGGAAGCGCGGTTACCCCCACGGCGCTGCGGCTGTGGCGCCCGGCTTCGCCCAGGCCCTCGATCATCAGTTCCGATGCGCCGTTGATGACCAGCGGCTGTTTGGAAAATTCGGGCACGCAGGCCACGAAGCCAGTCAGCTTCACGCATTGCTTCACGGCATCCAGCCCGCAGGCGGCCTCGACCTGCGCCAGAATGTTGACGCCACAAAGCCGCGCGCAGGCCACCGCCTGTTCCAGCGACACCTCGCGGCCGACTAGCCCTTCATGCAAAAGTTTTTCTCCCTGGCGCGGCAACTGGCCGGAGACGAAAAGAAGATTGCCCGCTCTTTGCGTTGCAACATAAGCGGCGATGGGCGCAGGCGCTGTGGGCAACTCAATGCCAGCCTTGCGAAGGCGTTCCCGGATGAGTGACATTCTTGTGGCTCCTCGCTGAAGGGGTGGCTTTGCGCCATTTTGGATACCCTATTCTAACTGCAAAAGGCTTGAGGTTTAAGATTAGTCTTGTCATTCTCTGGCGGCCTTTTCCCCTTATAGAGCCTGTTCCGTGTCTGCATCCCGAAAATCGAAAAAAATCCGCGCTGCCAAGACTTCCTCACCCCGCGCCTCGAACAGCAATGAAGCGGAAGTACGGGAAATCAAAAAGATTTTCTCCCGCCATATTCCCGAGGACGACCGCCGCCGCCTTCCCGAGCAAGACCTGCAAGCCCTTGCCGGAAGCTTCTGGGCTTTTGCGCAAACGCGCGCGCCCGGCAAGGTCAAGCTGCGAATCTTCAATCCCACGCTTAAAAAAGACGGTTATGTCAGCCGCCATACGGTGATCCTGCTCGCCAACGACGACATGCCGTTCCTGGTGGATTCCATTACCGGGGAACTCAGCCGCATGGGATTGGCCATTCACCTTATTCTTCATCCCATTATTTCCATCGCGCGCGACGCCCAGGGGCAATGCCAGAAATTTTCGCAGAAGCGCGAGCCCGAGCGCCTGTCTGAATCTTGGATGTATCTTGAGATCGACGAAACGCCCGAAAGCGCGAAGCTGAAAGAGATCACCCACAATCTGGAAAACACCCTGCGCCAGGTCCGCCTGGCCGTCACCGATTGGCAGGCCATGCGCCGCAAAACGCTTGAAACCCTCAGCGAGTTGCCGCGTAACGACGTGGCCGGCCTGCCGCCGGGCGAACGCGAAGAAGCGGCCAACTTCCTGGCCTGGCTGGAATTCGACCATTTCACCTTTTTGGGCACGCGCGATTACCACGTGATCGGCAGCGGCAAGAAGCGGCGACTGGAACGCCAGAACCAGTTTTCCCTGGGCATCCTGCGTGATCCTATTTCAGTCATGTTCCGCACCGACGCCGTGGAAGGCAACCAGCCCTCCACCATGCACCAGTTCCTGGAACGCAAGCAACTGGTGCTGGTGACCAAAACCCATTGCCCGTCGATGGTGCACCGGAACTCGCCCATGGATGCGATTTTAATCAAGCGTTTCGAAAAAAAAGGCCGGCTGATAGGTGAGCGGCTTTTCGTAGGCCTGTTCACCTCGTCCACTTATTCGGAAATGGCCAAGGAAATCCCGCTGGTCCGCAGCAAAATCGCCTATGTCCTGGATAAAGCAGGGTTCGATCCGCGAAGCCATGATGGCAAAATGCTGGCCCACCTTCTTAATGTGTATCCGCGCGATGAGCTTTTCCAGATTTCGGCGGAGGAGCTTTATGCAACGGCCATGGCCATTGTTGACCTACAGCAACGGCAGCACCTGGCCCTTTTCACGCGCGACGATCCTTTCGGACGCTTTGTTAGCTGCCTGATTTTCACGCCGCGCGATCAATACCACACCAAACTGCGCCAGAAATTTCAGGAAATCCTGTGCCAGGCCTTCAACGGCATTTCCACCGATTTCAACGTGAAAATCACCGATGATCCGCTGGCGCAAATTTTCGTCGTGGTGCGCACGCGCGATGGTCACATTCCGCCCTATGACAAAGCCGCGCTGGAACGCCTTCTGCAAGAAACCGGGCGTGATTGGGGCAAGAAGCTGCAAGACAATCTGGTCACCGCTTTTGGTGAAAACCAGGGGTTGAAGCTTTCACGGCGCTATGCCGCGGCCTTCCCCGACGCCTATCGCGACAGCATTTCACCTGAACAGGCGATGAGCGACATCGCCTTCGCCGAAGACGTGCTGAAAAGCGGACAGATTGAAGTCAATCTTTACCGCCCGGATAACACCGCGCCGGGTGAAATCCGCCTTAAATGGTTCAGCAAGGACAGCCCGCTTCTGTTGTCACGCATTCTTTCGGTGATGCGGCATATGGGCCTAGAGGCAGATGCCGTGATGGGCCCCTACCAGATCCACCCCACGGAATCGAAAGCCAGCGTATGGATTCAGGATTGCCATGCGCGCCTACCCCAAGTGGCGGTGGCGGATTTTGATCTGACGCGCGTCAAGCCCAAATTCGAGGAAGGGCTTTTGCGCGCCTGGAGCGGCGAAATTGAAAGTGACCCCTCAAACCAGCTTATTCTTCTGGCCAACCTGTCATGGCGTGAAGTGGTGATTTTGCGGGCATTAAGCAAATATCTGCGCCAGGCCGGGGTTTCTTACAGCGAAACTTTAAGAATAGCCACCTTCGCGGCGCATCCGCGCGCGGCATGGCTGATGGTCGAATTGTTCAAAACGCGCCACGACCCTGCCTTGAAGGAAAAAACGCGCGCTAAAAAAACCAAAGAACTTGAAAATGAATTCAAGGAATATCTGAACGGCGTGCAGCGCGCCGAGCATGACATTATTTTAAGCCGTTACATGAATGTCGTGCAGAACATCCTGCGCACCAATTACTTCCAGAAAAATAAGGAGGGCTTCAAACCCTATCTTTCCTTCAAACTCGACAGCCGCAAGCTGGACGATCTGCCCCTGCCCCGCCCGATGGTAGAAATTTTTGTCTACAGTCCACGCATGGAAGGATTCATATGCGCGGCGGCAAGGTGGCGCGTGGCGGCATTCGCTGGTCGGACCGGCGCGAGGATTTCCGCACCGAAATCCTCAGCCTGATGAAGGCACAAATGGTGAAAAACACCGTGATTGTGCCGGTAGGATCAAAGGGTGGTTTCGTGGTGAAGGGCCTGAGCGCCCCGCAGAAAGAAGACGGGGTTTTCTGCTACCAAACGCTGATCCGCGGCATGCTGGACATTACCGACAACCGCAAGGGCGAGAAAATCGTGCCGCCTCCCCAGGTGGTGCGCCATGACGGTGACGACCCCTATCTGGTGGTGGCCGCCGACAAGGGCACGGCCAAGTTTTCCGACATCGCCAACGCCCTGTCGCTGGAATACGGCTTCTGGCTGGGCGATGCCTTCGCCTTGGGCGGCTCGGCGGGCTATGACCACAAGGAAATGGGCATCACCGCGCGCGGCGGCTGGGAAGCAGTGAAGCGCCACTTCCGTGAAATGGGCAAGAATATCGGAAGAACAATGTTCACCGTGGTGGGCGTGGGCGACATGTCGGGCGACGTGTTCGGCAACGCCATGCTGCTTTCAGAAAAAATCAAACTGCTGGCTGCTTTCAACCACAAACATATTTTTGTCGATCCGGATCCTGATCCGGCACGGTCATTCGCCGAGCGCAAACGGCTTTACGTCCTCCCCGCCAGCCAATGGAGCGATTACAACAAAAAAACCCTGTCGAAGGGCGGTGGCATTTATCTGCGCGACGCCAAAAGCATCAAGATTTCCAAACAGGCGCGCGAGGTTTTCGGCATCCTCCAGGAAGAGGTCTCGCCGGATGTATTGGTGCGCGCCATTCTTAAAGCCAAGATTGAATTGCTGTGGTTCGGCGGCATCGGCACCTTTGTTAAATCCGAAGATGAGAGCCAGGCTGATGCCGGTGACCGTACCAATGACCATGTGCGCGTCAATGCTGAAGAATTGCGCGCTTTGGTTATCGGCGAAGGCGCCAATATCGGCATGACGCAGCGGGCGCGCATCGCCTTTGCCCGGCGCGGCGGACGTTTGAATACCGATGCCATCGATAATTCCGCCGGTGTTGATACTTCCGACCATGAAGTGAACATCAAAATCCTTCTGGATGATGTGATGCAGGCGAAGCAGTTGACGCTCGCCGAACGCAACAAGCTTCTGGGGCGCATGACCGACGATGTGGCCAAGCACGTTCTGCGCGACAATTACCTGCAAACCCTGGCGCTGAGCCTGGCCCAATCGCGCGCCAGCGAATTGCTGCCCCTGCACGCGCGGCTGATCACCCAGCTGGAACGCGCCGGGCTTTTGAATCGCGGCGTGGAAGCCCTGCCCGACGATGAAGAGATTCAAGACCGGCTGCGCGCCGGGGGCGGGTTGACACGGCCGGAATTGGCGGTGTTGATGGCCTATGCCAAAATCGCCCTTTATAACGAGGTGCTGGCCTCGGATCTGCCCGAAAACCCCAGCCTGGAAGGCGATTTGTTCCGCTATTTCCCGGTGGCCCTGCACGAACCTTACGAAGCTTTCATCCGCAAGCACCGGCTGCGCCGCGAAATTATCGCCACCTTCGCCACCAACAGCCTGGTGAACCGTGGCGGGCTGCATTTTGCCATCATGATGAAAGAAAAAACCGGTAAACCGGTACCCAAAATTGTGAATGCCTATGTGGTGACGCGCGATGTGTATGGGTTGCGGCCCTTGTGGCGGGCGGTGGAAAAGCTGGACAACACCGTGCCGGCCGAAGTGCAAAACGACCTTTTCATCCGCATCGGTAAAATGATTGAACGCACCGCCGAGTGGTACCTTAGCCATACGCGTCTGGAAAACACCGCTGAACTCACCGAAAAACACCGGGCAGCGGTGGTGGCCCTGCGTGAATGGCTGGAAAAAGGCCATCTGTCCATCCTGGGTGAAACCAGCCGGCAGCGGCGCAAGCACTATCTGGAAGCCGGTATTACCGAAAGAGTCGCCGACGACATCCTGCTGATGCCGGTGCTGGGCCTAGCGCCGGAAATCATCGGCATTGCCGGCGCCACGCACGGGTTGGAGGAAACCGCCGGGCTTTATTTCGCCGTAGAAAAGCGCTTCCGGCTGCTGTGGCTGCGCACTGAAGCCAAACAAATGGCCGCCGAAAACCACTGGCAACGCGAAGCCGTGGCCAAGATCGTGGATGAGCTTTACCGTATTCAGGCCGATCTTTCCCGCCTTGTTCTTGCCGCCGCGCTTGCCAAAGGCAAAAAAATGCCAAAGGATGAAGGGGCGTTGACTGCAACCATCGAGGCGTGGATCAGCAAGGAAAGCGCGGGCGTTTCCGGTTACGATGCCCTGCTTGCCGAAATGGCCGCCGCACCCCGGATTGATCTTGCCATGCTCACCCTGGCTTTAAGCCATCTTCACAGCCTTACTAAAAACGGATGAAGCGCCGCGACCTTTTCCCGCCTCTTGAACCTTATCAAACAGGCCGGTTGAAGGTTGACGACATCCACACGCTTTACTGGGAAGCCAGCGGCAACCCGCAAGGCGTGCCGGTGGTTTTTTTGCATGGCGGCCCGGGCGCGGGCACGCAAACCGTGCATCGCCGGTTTTTCGATCCCAAACGCTGGCACATTATTCTGTTCGATCAGCGCGGCGCGGGCCGGTCGGAACCGCATGGCGAAACGCGTAACAACACCACGGCGCTGCTGGTCGCCGACATGGAAAAGCTGCGCGAACATCTGCAGATTTCGCGCTGGCATTTGTTTGGCGGCTCGTGGGGGTCGACGCTGGCGCTGGCCTATGCGCAAACGCATCCGCAGCAGTGCCTGGGGCTGATCCTGCGCGGCATTTGTCTGCTGGAGCATCACGAAATTGAGTGGTTCCTTTACGGCCTGCGTGTGATTTTCCCCGATGCCTGGGAAAACTTCGCCAGCGTGGTGCCGCCGGAAGAACGAAACAACCTTCTCGAGGCCTATATCAAGCTGATGAATGACCCGAATCCCGATATCCGCAGCCGCGCTTGCGCGGCCTGGAGCGGGTATGAAAGCACCTGTTCCACCCTGCTGCCGCATCCCGACCAGGGCATGGGCGATGACGGGCGGCGGGCCATCGGCATTGCGCGGCTTGAGGCGCATTACTTCCGCAACAATGTGTTTGAGCCGGAAACCGCGCTTTCCGACAACATCGACAAAATCCGCTCGATCCCGGCGGTGATTGTACACGGCAGGTACGACATGATCTGCCCGGTGGCCAATGCCTGGAAGCTGCACCGGCTTTGGCCCGAGGCTGAGTTGGCCATCATCCCCGATGCCGGTCATGCGGCGCTGGAACCCAGCATCCGCGACCGGCTGATCGAGGCGACCGAACGGTTTAAGGATATTGTGGGCTAAAAACTATCCCCGCCGTTTATCAAAAGCGTGGATATCCACCTTCTTCCACACGCCTTGTTTAAAAAACGGATCGGCGCGGTTGAAGGCCTCGGCCGTGGCGCGGTCTTTGGCATCCACGATAAACAGGCTACCCAGCGGTTTTTTATCGTCCTCACTCACCAGCGGGCCGGACATGATGATTTTGACGCCCATCCCTTCCGCGCCATCCAGATGCGTGAAATGGGCTTTGTAAACTTCCTGGCGCTTGGCGGAAGCGCCGAGAGCATCCAGGGCGCGAATGACAAATAACACGGGGACTCCTTTAAATAAAAACGCCGCGTTTTTAGGGCGCGGCGTTTTATTCTTTTTTTGTCATGCCCGCGCAGGTGGGGATGACACTTTTTTATTTACTCACGCATGATGATTTCCGCGCGGCGGTTCTTGGCCTCGCGGACGTTGTCACCGGTCATTACCATCAGCTCGCTCTCGCCCGCGCCGCGGGTGTCGATTTCATTTTCGGGGATGCCCAGCGCCACCATGTATTGCTTGACCACGCGGGCGCGGCGGTCAGACAGGCGGCGGTTATAGCGATAGCTGCCGGAAGTGTCGGTATGGCCGGTCACCTGAACGCGGGCGACGCCGCCGGAATGATAGGCATCGGCCGCATGCTGCAGCGTCTCTTTAGCTTCGGCGGTGAGGTAGTATTTGTCGAAATCAAAGAACACGATGTAGGTCTCGGGCACGGGAGGCGGTGGCGGTGGAGGCGCCTGCACCACCGGACGCATCACGGGCGCCATGGGCACCGGGGCGGGTATCACCACCACGGCGCGTGGAGCTTCGCGCATCACCACGGGGGCGGGCTCTGGCCGGTCGACGCCGAAGATGAAGCGCAAACCCAGCATGATGCTGTGGTTCATATACTCCGTATCCGTAACGCGGGCGCCCGCGGCGGTTTTAAGACGCGGATCCAGCGTACGGAAGAAGTGGTAATCGGCCGTCAGGTCAACATGTTCGGACAATTCGAACGACGCACCGGCGATGCCCTGATAGGCGAATTGAAAATCCTGCTCGTCGATGGTGTTACCACCGAAAACAATGCCGGCTTTCTGGGCATCGATCAGCGCACCACCCACGCCGACGCCCAGATAGGGGGTAAAGCCGCTGTTGGTGTTGAAATCATAAAGCAGGTTGCCCATGAAGGCGACGCTGTTGAAGTTGCCGTGGGCGCTGCTGGCACCCGGACCATGCGGAATGTCCAGGGTATTGCGGCGATAGGTAACTTCGAGTTCCGGACGGAACTGGCTTTCAAAGCCGTAACCAAGCGAACCCGAAACGGCGAAGCCGGGATCAAAGAAAAGGCGATTCGTGATGCCACCCGATTTGACATCGGTGTCCTGCTCAATATTAAGGCCAGCGGCGGTGCCCAAATACCAGCCCTGCTTGGGATAGGCCTGGGCGAAGTTGGGCAGCAAAAGAAGCGCGGCAACCGCGACAGCAGCGAAGGCATATTTTCTCATGGCGGTGTCCTTTGGAAAAATCATCTGGAATGGATCATCGGAGGTAGCACCTTTGTTGCGGCCTCTCGAATCATTTTTTTATAAATAGTTATGGTTAATCCTATGGTTAACGGCGCTTTCTAAGATGTCAGACGTGGCAATTTTGCAACTTGATAGAAATTAAGATTCGATTCGTTTACAATCATTTTCGCCAGATGGCTGGATGGTCGCCCTGCCATGCATTAGGCCCGTATTAAAAATCGTCAATACGAGTCAAATGCATGGCAGGGAGGAAAGTCCGGGCTCCATAGGATCAGGGTGCCGGTTAACGGCCGGCGGGGGTAACCCCAGGGAAAGTGCAACAGAAAACAAACCTCCAGCCGCTAACACATGTGAGCGGCTGGGAAGGGTGAAAAGGTGCGGTAAGAGCGCACCGCGCCGGCAGTAATGTCGGTGGCACGGCAAACCCCACCCGGAGCAAAACCGCATAGGAAGGGCTTGGGCTGATCTTACCCGTTTAGCTCTTCGGGTTGGTTGCTTGAGGTGCGCAGTAATGCGCACCCCAGATGAATGACCGTCCTCGACAGAACCCGGCTTACAGGCCATCTGGCAATTTTTTATAGCGATTTTCATGGCTTCTTTTTCTCACTCTTCCTCCCAGGCATGGCTTTCTGCAGGCTCTCAGGCCACTGGAAAATCTTATTTAACCGGACACCTTAAAAAGCTGGGTATCTTTCCTTCCAGCACCGTCTTTATCGATTGCGACGAGCTTGCGTTAAGCCGACCCAAACACCGGGGATTGATAAAGAGCTTGCTGGGACAAGATGCTGAACTATATTTGGCAAATCCTCTTACTCCCCTTCCCAGAGACTTATCGGATAGCGAAATAGAACGTCTTCGGCAGTCTTTTTCCGATCATGCTTTTAATCTGGCAAAGGCCACGCTTGCCCAAGCGCGGGAATGTTTGGCAAAACAGCAGGGCTTCGTTTTTGCCGGAACTATGGCTTCCGATTCAGGCATTCAATTTGCCGCAGAAATTAAAGAACACGGCGGCCAGCTGATCTTTTTTGTATGCCTGTCACCCCTGGAAAGGCAGTTATCCCGCAACCGGCAACGCATCGGCGTATCTTCCGAAGAAAGTTTAATAAGAAAAAGGAATTCGTTGTTTCCAAACCTTGAAATCATGCTGCAACAAGCTGACGGGTTCTTCCTTTTTTGGAACCCTGATAATGACGCTTCTCCGCAGTTGGCCGCGTATAATGGAGCCGCGGCTTTAACCCCAAAAGCCTTAAGGCTGAGCGACACCCTTTGGAAGCAGGATGGGAATGAAGACACCATAACTCTTGTATCCTCTGCCGTTATGGCAGAAGTCCTGGCGGATACCGCGAAAACTCACCCCGACTGCGCCCGCCTGCTTGCCGCCCATTTCAGGCTGCCTATCCCAAGGAATTTCGCCCATGCAGTTGCCCCGCCTGCGGCGTTGGCCGAATTAGCAATCGCAAAATAAGAACATTTGAAGAACATTTTATTACCGCGAAAGTTTTTTCGCAGGGAAAATCACCTTTGGTTTCAGGCTTATATTCTTGCCCGACCATGTTTTCCCATGATATACCATCCTGTCCCATGAAAATCGCAAAAAATAGCGACTTTCACAGACAAATCAAAGTTCTGTCCTGTTGATAATTCTCCCCGGATTTCCATGATTTTGTTTCTCTCCACCACCACCAACAAGGTGGACAAAAAGGGCCGTGTTTCGGTGCCGGCGTCGTTTCGCGCCTCGCTGAAAAACGCGCCTGAGATCGTGGTGTTCCGCGCACTGTATCACCCCGCGCTGGAAGCCTGCAGCCTGAAGCATCTGGAAATTATCAGCAACGCGATGGAGCGCCTGAACCTGGCGCCTGAAGTTTACGAGCTGATCGAGAACACGCTGTTCGGCGGCGCGCATCAGCTACCGATCGACGGCGATGGGCGCATTGTTCTTCCCGAAACGCTGGTCACCGCCGCGGGAATTACCGATGAAGCCGCGTTCATCGGCCGCCGCCGCACCTTCCAGATCTGGAATCCGCAAAGCTATGCCGCCTTTGAAGTGAAATCGCGCGAAGCGGCCCGCACGCACAAAATATCGCTTAATCGCATCATCGCCGATGCCTCAGCCTTCTTTAACGAAGAGGCCGCCTGATGATCTCTGCGCCTTCGCACATGCCGGTGATGCTGGACGAGGTGATGAGCTTGCTGGACGTGCATCCCGAGGGGGTATACGTCGACGCCACCTTCGGGCGCGGGGGCTATTCCGCCGCCATTCTGGCCACTGAAAAAACCAAGGTCTGGGCCATCGATCGCGATCCGGAAGCCATTGCCGCAGGCAAGGCTTTGAAGAAGCAGTATGCGTCTCGCCTGCAGTTGATCCAGGGCCATTTCTCCGAGATGGATTCGCTGCTCACCGCCGAAGGCGTCGGCCAGGTGGATGGGGTGGTTCTGGATATGGGCGTGTCTTCCCCGCAGCTGGATGATTCTTTACGTGGATTTTCTTTCCGCAAAGATGGCCCCCTGGACATGCGCATGGACAAGGAGGGCGTGAGCGCGGCCGACGCCCTGCAGTTGCTTGAGGAAGAAGAATTGGCGGGGCTGATCGCCGACTATGGCGAGGAACGCCATGCCCGCCGCGTGGCCAAGGCGATTGTGAAAGCGCGCAAGGAGTCGCCCATCACGCGCACCCAGCAGTTGGCGGAAATTGTGCGCTCAGCCGTGCCGGTCAGCGCCGATGGAATCGACCCCGCCACGCGTACCTTCCAGGCCCTGCGCATCTACGTGAACAATGAGCTGGAAGAGCTTGAAAAGGCTTTGCCCGCTGCTGAAAAGCTGCTGAAAAGCACCGGGCGGCTGGTGGTTGTGGCTTTCCACTCGCTGGAAGACCGGATGGTGAAGAACTTCCTGCGGACGCGCAGTGGCAATGCGCCTGGGCTTTCGCGCCACCTACCCCGTCCGGCCAATGATGCCGAGCCGCGCCTGCGCCTTTTGACCCCCAAACCCCTTCGCCCATCCGAAAAAGAGATTGAGGCCAACCCGCGCGCCGCCTCGGCCAAATTGCGCGCCGCCGAAAGAATCTTTTCCCCGCATGACGCGGAATCGCTTGTTGACCTTCCTGCCATTTGAGAAAGAGAGGACATGATGTCAATTCTGCTTCATCCCAAACGCCGGAACACCCTGAAAACCATTTTGCTTTGGGCCTTTCTGATGATCCCCGCCAGCGCCTTCCTTTATTCGACCAACGCCGCAGTGCGCGCCCTGGAAAACGAAATGGATGCCACCGCCGGCAAAGTGGCGCAGGAAAAAGAATCCCTGCGCGTGCTGCGCGCGGAATGGGCCTATCTGAACAGCCCGCAACGCCTGGCCGCCGAGGCCAAGCAACATCTTTCCGGCACGCAGGTGGCCGAAGCTTCGCAGGTTCTTCCCATGCAAAGCCTGGGCACGCGTCTGGCCATGCGCGATGACGCGCCCGACGTGGCTGATGCCGGAAGCGGATCCGTGCGCATTGCCTTCGCGCCCGGAACTCCCGCAGAAATTCTTGCTAAGCCCATTGCCTATGACGGCTCGCCCCTGGCCGCGCTGCATCGCGGACGCGATACCATTCCTGCGGCCGCCACCTGGACGCAAAAACTGGCCGGCACGCTTGGCTTTACTCCTTCCCTGCCACGCTCGACGCCATGAGCGGGCTACGCCCTCAATTCTCACCCGATAACACCCATCCCGCTTTTTCTTACGGATTAAACGCTCCCCAGGCCTTTGCCGCGGCGCGCGCGCAGGCCGCCGCGCTTCCTGTGCTGGAAGAAGCCCGCAAGCGCCTGCTTTGCGTGGCGATGGGGTTTTTAGCCTGCTTTCTGCTGATTTCCGGGCGGCTGTTCGATGTGATGATTTTTAATCCCGATGCCGAACGCAGCAGCAGCTCTTCCACCTTGCCCGCGCATGTAAGCCGCGCCGACATCGTGGACCGCAACGGCGAATTGCTGGCCACCACGCTGCAGCTGGCGTCCTTGGCCGCCGATCCGGCCTATGTGCTGGACGAGAAAGAAACACTGACCAAGCTGAAAACGGTTTTTCCCGATCTGGATGTCGCCGCGCTTTCCAAAGACATGCACAGCGGCAAACGCTTTGTCTGGGTGAAGCACAGCCTCACGCCCCGGCAGCAGGAACAAGTGAACCGTTTGGGCCTGCCCGGGCTTAGCTTTCAAAACGAAGAGCGGCGCATCTATCCCAAGGGCGGGCTTACCGCGCATATCATCGGCTATAACAGCGTGGATCAGCAGGGCCTGGCGGGCATCGAGCACAGCCTGAACAAGCGCCTGACCGAAAGCCAGGATAGCCTGCCGCTTTCCGTCGATATCCGCCTGCAAAGCCTTATGCATGAAGCCCTGCTGGACGGCATGCACAAATTTGATGCCATCGGCGGCGCAGGGCTGATCATGGATGTGGAGACCGGTGAAATTCTGGCGTTGGTGTCTTTGCCCGACTTCGATCCGAACAATCCCACGCAGGCTTCCGACAGCGCGCGTTTCAACCGCGCCACGCTGGGCGCCTATGAAATGGGCTCGACCTTCAAAATTTTTACCATCTCACAGGCGCTGGAGAAGGGCGTCATCACGCTGGCCGACCAATTTGACTGCCGCAAGCCGCTTAAATTCGGACGTTTCGAGATTCACGATTTTCATCCCGAGAACCGCTATCTGACCGTGCCGGAAATTTTTGTTTATTCTTCCAATATCGGCGCGGCGCAGATTATTGAGCGCGTCGATGGGAAGGACCAGAAAAAATATCTGGGCTCGCTGGGCCTGCTGGATCCCTCGCCCATCGAGCTTAGCGAGGTAACTAAACCGCTGGTGCCCGATGTTTGGCGCGACATTAACAAAGTCACCATCGCCTATGGCCACGGCCTTTCGGTGAGTGCCGTGCAACTGGCTTCAGCCGCAGCCAGCGTGATTAATGGCGGGCGCTTGGTGAAACCCACCCTGCTGCGCCGCGACCATGCGCCCACCGACATGCCGGTAGTTCTTTCCTCAAACACCTCGGCCGCCATGCGCGGCTTGATGCGCGCGGTGGTTCTGGACGGCACCGGCAAATCCGCCGAAGTGAAAGGTTATCTGGTGGGCGGCAAAACCGGCACCGCCGACAAATCAGCCGGCGGGGGCTATAACCGCAAGTCGCGGCTGGCCTCGTTTATCGCCGCCTATCCCATTCACCGGCCACGTTACCTTGTTTTCGCCATGATCGACGAGCCAAAAGGAAACAAGGGAAGCCATGGCTATGCCACCGGCGGATGGGTGGCGGCCCCCGTAGTGGCCAAGGTAATTGGGGAAAGTGCGCCCTTGCTGCGGGTGGCCCCGGTGGATGAAAATGACCCGCTCATTATGGAAAGGCTGCGTCTACCCGGCATGATTGGCGGGGCAAAGAAGCAAGCGGCGGCGAATGCGCAGTAAGGACTTGGGGTTATGTTGTTTTCAAAGCTTGCACCGGATGGCCAGAGGCACGGCCCGGATGTGGACATCAAAGGCCTCACGCGTGACTCCCGCCATGTGGAACCAGGCTTTCTTTTCGCCGCCATTCCCGGCGAAAAAATCGACGGCGCTTCTTTCATTTCCGAAGCCGTGAAAAAAGGCGCGGTGGCGGTGCTGGCCGCGCCGGGCATTTCCGTGCCAGGAAATATTCCCGCCGCTTTCTATGCCGAGCCGCGCAAGGCACTAGCGCAGATGGCGGCGCGCTTTTACCCCGCGCAGCCAAAAACCATCGCCGCCATTACCGGCACCAGCGGAAAAACATCGGTCGTGCAGTTCACGCGGCAGATTTGGCAGGCGCTGGGGCATAAAGCCGCGGCCATTGGCACGCTGGGGATTATCGGTGACGGGATTGAACGTTACGGCTCGCTCACTACGCCCGACTGCATCAGCTTGCACCAGGACCTGCAGATGCTGGTCAAAGACAAGGGCATGGATCGCGTGGCGATTGAAGCTTCCAGCCATGGGCTGGACCAGTACCGGCTGGATGGGTTGAACATTCGCTATGCCGCCTTCACGAATTTAAGCCGTGATCATCTGGATTATCACAAAGACATGGGCACCTATTTCAAAACCAAGCAACGCCTGTTCAGCGAATTAC
>JACQAB010000053.1 GCA_016195205.1 Pseudomonadota bacterium | reverse complement strand
CCAGCATCTGGGTGGCGACAATCACCGGCTTACCCTGCGCGCGCGATTCCTGAACAATGCGCTTCTGCGCCGAGGGCACGTCTTCCAGGGGCATCTCCACGCCCAGATCCCCGCGGGCCACCATCAGCCCGTCGGCCGCATCCACGATTTTCTTTAAATGATGCAGGGCCGAGGGTTTTTCGATCTTGGCCAGCAGCGCGGCGCGGGTGCCAATCAGCTTGCGCGCCTCGATCACATCTTCCGGGCGCTGGACAAAAGAAAGCGCAATCCAGTCCACGCCCATGGCCAGGGCGGCTTGCAGATCTTCCAAGTCTTTTTTGGTAAGGGCCGACAAAGGCAGAATCACGCCCGGCACATTAATGCCCTTGCGGTCCGACAGGCCGGTGCCCGCTTCTACAATGGTTTCAGCGTAATCCTTGCCGCATTTCACCACCCGTAGGCGTACCTTGCCGTCATCCAGCAGCAGCATGCTGTCGGGCACGATGGCCGCGAAAATTTCGGGGTGCGGCAAGCTGACGCGTTTTTCATCGCCGGGCGTATCGGACAGATCAAGCCGGAAGGACTGCCCGGCTTTCACGGCGATTTTTCCACCAGCAAAAACGCCAAGGCGTAATTTGGGTCCCTGTAGATCGGCCAGAATGGCAATAGGTGTGCCCACCTGTTTTTCCAGGGCGCGGATCATGTCATAGCGCTTGCGGTGATCCTCATGCGTGCCGTGGCTGAAGTTCAAACGGAAAACATCGGCCCCCGCCTCGAACAACGCGCGCAGCTTTTCGGGCGTGGAGCTGGAAGGCCCCAAGGTGGCGACGATCTTGGTTTGGGTAGGGAGACGTTTCATAAGCAGAACCTTCGTAATCTTGTCTTAGGCTGGCTGCGCCAGGCGTAGCAAGCGCAGGGATAAAGCCCCGCTTCGCCTTTCAGGCTACGCGTGGCAGGCTTCGCAAGCTCGCGCTTGCGAAGCCTGGTGCCGGCAGAGAGGATTGAACTCCCGACCTTCGGTTTACAAAACCGCTGCTCTACCGCTGAGCTATGCCGGCTGCGGGGCCAGAATACATGCCCTACATGCGGTTTGCAAAATAGCCCAAGGGTGTTAAGCTTCAGTTCACGGTTTCCGGATAAGCTTTTTAGGCCTTCCGGGCGCCTCCCGCCCTCGCGTCTCCCCTATCTAAGGAGCCTGCCGTGCGTCATGCCTATCTTGATACCGTGCTGCTGATCGAGCGGCTGCACCGCTATTACCTTGAAGTCATCAAGATTGACCTCGACAAGCGTAACATTCAGGACATCAACAACGTCCAGGCCCTGATTCTTTATAACATCGGCGAAGATGAAATGACCGTGGGCGAACTTACCGCGCGCGGCTATTACCTGGGATCGAACGTTTCGTACAACGTGAAAAAGATGACCGAGAACGGCTACATCCTTCAGGAAAAATCGCCGCACGATAAACGCTCGATCCGCGTGAAGCTTTCTGAAAAAGGCCTGACTCTTCATAAAATGATGAAAGAACAGTTTCAGAAGCAAATTGGGGCGCTGGCCTCGGGAAATTTAAGCGAGCAGGAATTGGGCAGCATGAACGATCAGCTGCGCAAGCTGGAGCGCTTCTGGACGAATATGATGAAGTATTAGATTGCTATAAAGATTGGCATTCTTGCTAAAATTGTTTCATTGGCGTAAAGTTCGTTTATGACCAGCTTGCTCGAAGAAGCCCTTGAAGCCGTGCGCCGGCTCCCCCCCGATAGCCAGGACGAGATTGCCCGCGCTATGCTGGCTCTTGCCGACGATGGTGAACCTCGCCCTGTGGCGCTCTCGCCCGAAGAACAGGCTGCGATTGCCCGGTCAAAAACCGCTGTTGCGCGCGGTGAATACGCTACTGATGATCAAGTACGCGCGGCTTGGGCTAAGCGCGGCCAGTGAAACTTCGCTATTCTCTTCTCGCATTGGCGGATCTAGAACAGATTCTCGATTATATCACTGAACAATCGCCGCAAGGAGCCAGTCGGGTGCATGCGAGGATTAAGGCAATAACACATCTTTTGCTTTTGCACCCGCTGATTGGCTCGCCCACCGATGATCCATCTATCCGGCGCATGACCACGCCGCCATATCCTTATCTTATTTTTTACGAAGCCCGCGACGAAGAAATTATTGTCCACGCCATGCGTCATGGCGCACGCGATCCTTCTGGGACACTGAAGTATTAGAAAAAGCAGGTTTTTATTGCTTCGAATTTGAAAACAATTGCCCATAAAAACATCCGCAAATATGCGCGATTCCTAAATATTCCTTAAAGTCTCTGCGCGTAAATTAGCAGGCTGGAGAATTCTCCTTTTGCCATTCTTTGTAACGAGTTGGCTTGATACTCCGACCGGACACTTTTGCCATGTTATTTAACAGATTTCTTTTTGATCAGCGCGGCACCATTATTGCCCTTTGGGCCATGTTGTTGCCGCTTATGGCCGGCATGGGGGGGCTCGCCTTGGACGCGGGCAACTGGTACATGAATGCCCGTGATTTGCAATCCGCGGCCGATGCTTCTGTTCTTACGGCGGCTTACAAATCTGGGCAAGGTTCAACCACCAATCTTACGACGCTGGTCGAAAACGAAATGGCTCGCAATGGCTATAGCACCGGGGTAAACGTGGTTGTTAATTCGCCCCCGGCAGCGGGTAGCTATACAAACGACCTCACCGCGGTGGAAGCGCTTGTGAGCGTGTCCTCGCATAGTTTTCTCGCTTCGGCCTTAGGTGTTCAAGGATCGACCATTACCGCCCGGGCCGTGGCACGCCGTAACATCAGTCCAAGCAATGCCTGCATCCTGGCTCTTAATTCAAGTGCTCTGGATGCTGTCGATGTGGGCGGCAGCGCCGTGTTGACCTCTGGCAAATGCGTCATGGCTTCGAATTCAACGACATCTTCTTCCATCAGTATTGGCGGCAATTCCGATCTCACCTTGAACAGCATGTACTCGGCCGGCAATATTCACTACTACGGAAATTATACAGTTGACCTTTCCAGCCCGGCACAAACCTTCCGAACCCCGCTCGATGATCCCTATGCCGGTCTGAGCGTTCCGACGGCCTCGGCTACCTGTGCTAGCACGACAATTAATCGTCACGGATCAACTACCTTTCAACCTGGCACCTATTGCAATGGAATAAAACTGGTGTCAGGCAACACGGTTACCCTCAATTCCGGGACTTACATTCTTCAGGGCAATTTCGACATTGGGGCGCAGGCTTCCATATCGGGCAGCGATGTGACGATTATTCTTGAAGGCAAAAACGGTAATTATGGCTCCGTAAAAATCAATGGCGGTTCCACGGTCAATCTCACCGCCCAAACGTCTGGTACCTATAAGGGATTGGTCATGATGGAAGACCGCAACGCCCCCAGCTCGACCAAGGAAGTTTTTAATGGTGGAGCTAGCATGACATTGCAGGGAGGGCTTTATTTCCCCAGCGCCGATGTGCAATTCAATGGCAACAACGGTCAAAACGTGAGTTGCTTGCAACTGGTCGCCAGCACTATTTCATTTTCCGGCACTTCGAACTTCAACGATGATTGCGATTCTTTCGGCACAGAAAAAATTCCATTGCCGGGATCTGTCGTGCTTGCGGAGTAAGCGTCATGCTTCATTTGCTTTATAAATTTTGGCGTGATCATAAAGCCGCGGCCGCCGTGGAAATGGCCTGGGTAGGAATGTTCATGGGCCTGATGACGCTTCCCTTCATCGATTTAGCGGACGTGACTTTCACGTCGATGAAACTGGCGGCAGCTCTTAATTCCAGTATTCTATATGCATTAAAGAACCCGACCGACACCGCCGGCATGTCCACAGTGGTGCAGCGGGTTAGCAATTTTGATGCTTCCAAACTCACCGTGAACGCCGAGAATTTCTGCGAATGCAACGGTTCAGAAGCGGATTGCAACAGCACCTGCGACGCGGGAATCGAAAAGTTCATGACTATTAACGCCAGTTTTTCCCGGCCACTCATGTTTTCTTATCCCGGCATAGATAACCCGTATCTTCTCTCAAGACAGCGTACGGTACGGGTGCAATGAAAGCCTTTCTTCACAAAGCCTTCCGTGATCAAACCGGCGCCACCGCCTTGGAGTTTGCTTTTTGCGCGCCCCTTTTTCTGATGTTCGTCTTCGCGCTGTTCAGTTTTTCACAAATGTATTGGATATGGAATACCATGGATTATGCCGTCAATGAAGCGGGGCGCTATGTGATGGCGCATACCTCGGCTTCGGCATCAGATATCCAAGATAAAATTAAATCGAACCTCATGGGAATTAAGGATACCGATATCACGGTAAACATTTCAGACACCAGCATTAATGGCGCCCCCTTCAAACAAATTCAAGCCAGCTATAGCTATAACTATAGGGTCCTTAAGGGGTTCTTCGGATTAGAGCCATCAACGCTTGTAGCAAAAACTTTAGTGCCGGAATCTTGAGAAAAAGATTGTTGATAAACAATAGCGGCTAACCGCGCAAAATCGTAGCCAGGTTGGCCGACAGGAAATAAACGACGCAGATAACGGCCACCGAAATGCCCACGACCATGACCCACTGGCCGGCACTAAGCGCGGCATCGGCTTCACCCTTCTGCTGCACATCCTGCATCCAGGTGAAGAAGTCCTGCTGCTGTTCTTTTGCCGGCACCGACACCCTGGCCGCGGCCTTGAGCCGTTTGCGGGGTGGGGAAGCCAAAGAAATAGCCACGGATGTTTGCTGCTTCTCAGCCTTGGCGATGGCCAAAGGCTTTGCCTCTTGTGCCTGCGGGGCTTGCGCCGGTTTGGGCTCAACCGCCGGCGAGGCTTCGGGCGCCTTGGCCACAGGCGGGGCTGTCTGCGCCTTCTGTACCATGGCCGGGCGGATTTCAACGCCCTGGGCCGCGGCAACCTTCATTCTTAAGTTGCCCTGAGACACCGGCGGCGTGGCTTTTTTGGCCTGGCTGATGGCTTTCAATTTTTCCGTGCGCTCTTCAAACACGGCAGCGTTATCGCTGTGCCGCATCAGGAATTCGCACAGTTTCCCAAAATTTTCCTGGAATTTGGCGCGGTCGTTGGCGCCCACCGACTCAAGGAATAAATCATCAAGCTTTTTGATGAAGTCGGGCGTATTAATATCGCCGGAAAACAGGTAACAGCTTTGCGGATGGGCAAATTCAAGCCGCTTGGTTTCCGGAAACAGCACCGCCACCCCGCAGGGGAAAGTTTTATTCGAGGCCAGATCGAAATTCATCAGCAGCGCGCGCAGGGCCATGTCGGCCGGGCGGACGGGATCGATGATTTTGTAGATCTGGCGCAACGGCTGATACTGGCTGATGAAGCCGCCCGGTTCCTCGACAATTTCGCCGCTTTTGACGACGACGCCAAGCAGGCCTTTTTCTTTATGCGCCAGCACATAATCCACCACCGGCTCGGCATCGCGGCCTTCGGTCCCACCGCGCAAGGAAGGGCTATAGAAAAGCACATAGTCTTCGGGGAGATCGCGCAAGGCGCCCAAGGCGGCGCGGCGGCCCTTAAGCCGCTCTTCAAGAACTGATGAAACTGCAATCGCCTGCGCGGGCATGCCTGCCGCCTATAATATATTAAGAAGCGCCGCGCGACTCACGCACAACGCCGTCGTGGATTTCAATAACACGGGACAGCGCGCGCGCCAATTCCAGATTATGGGTGGCCATCAGAATCGCCGTGTTTTCCTTTTGGCATATTTGCAACAGGACGTCGAAAACCAGGCGGGCATTGGCCTGGTCAAGATTGCCCGTTGGTTCGTCGGCAATAAGCAAAGCCGGATGATTGGCCAGCGCCCGGGCAATGGCCACGCGCTGTTGCTCGCCGCCTGAAAGCTCGGCCGGGCGATGGGTAAGCCGTGCCGATAATCCCACCTGCCCCAACAGATGCGCGGCGCGTTCCTCGGATTCTTTCCTGCCCTTCCCGGCGATTCTTTGCGGCAAGGCGACATTCTCAAGCGCCGAAAACTCGGGCAGCAGATAGTGGAACTGATAAACAAAGCCGATTTTACTGCAGCGCAGGGCGGTGCGGGCTTTGTCCCCCGCCTTGCCGATGTTCTGGCCGTTAATGGCGATGTCACCGCTGTCGGCCTCGTCCAGCAGCCCGCAAACATGCAGCAGGGTGGATTTGCCCGAACCCGAGGGCCCCAGCAAAGCGGCCATCTGCCCCTGATGCAGGGTGAAGCTGGCGCCGCGCAGCACCTCAATCCGGCCTTGGCCTTCGCGGTAGCCTTTGCGCACATCGCGGACGGTAAGCACCTCACTCATAGCGCAGGGCCTCCACCGGATTTAGCCGCGCCGCACGCCATGACGGATAAAGCGTGGCCAGAAATGACAAGCCCAGGGCCATCACCACCACTTGCGCCACCTCGGCCCAATCGAGCCGGGCGGGGAGATGCGAGAGGAAATAAATTTCCGGGGAAAAAAGTTCAGTGCCTGTCACGGTTTGCAGCACCTGGCGGATATTTTCGATATTCAGGCTGAACACCACGCCCAGCAGCACGCCCACCATCGTGCCGATGAAGCCAATCGAAGCCCCGCTGAGGAAGAAAATGCGCATCACCGAGCCGCCGGAGGCCCCCATGGTGCGGAGGATGGCAATATCCTGCCCCTTGTCCTTCACCATCATGATCATGCCCGAGATGATGTTAAACGCCGCCACCACGATGATCAGGGTAAGAATCAGGAACATCACGTTGCGTTCCACCTGCAGGGCATTGACGAAGCTGGCATGGGCTTCCTGCCAGTTCAACAGGCGCATGGGCTGCGAGGTGTGCTTTCCCACATCCGCGATAATCTGTTTGGTGATGTCGCGCAGTTCATGCGGGTTATCCAGCATCATTTCCAGCGTCGTGGCCCCCTGCCCCATGCCGAAAAATCCTTGTGCGGCGTCCAGCGGCATGAACACAAAGCCATTGTCGTATTCATACATACCGACGTTATAGACTGCGGCCACGGTGAAGGGCTGAAGCCGCGGCACGACGCCAAAGGCCGTTTGCATGCCACGCGGACTGGTGAGCGTGAGCTTCGACCCCACCGCCAGGCCCAGCCTTTCGGCCATGCGCAAGCCGATGGCGATGTGATCGCCCTTAAAATTATCCAGCGTGCCTAGTAATATTTTATGGCTAAGGGGCGATTGCGCGCGCAAATCATCCAACCGGATGCCGCGCACCAGCGCGCCGGTCGATCCCTGCGGGCCGGAAACCAGAACCTGTCCTTCGGCAATGGGCGTCACGCGCTTCACGCCGGGAACGCCGCGCAACAGATCGGCCATCTCGTCAAAACGCGCGATGCTTCCCTGTTGCGCGTATAAATTCAAATGCCCGTTCAGGCCCAGGATGCGGTTAAACAATTCAGCCCGAAAGCCGTTCATCACCGCCATCACAATAATTAACGTAGCCACGCCCAAAGCAATGCCCAGCAGCGAAAACCAGCTGATCACCGAGATGAACCCTTCGCGCCTGCGCGAGCGCAGGTAACGCCAGGCCACCATGCATTCAAAGGGAGAGAACATTAGGAAGGTCCGTTGACTTGCCAGAGGTATAACTTATACTCGAACACGGTTTTTTAAAGGAGGAATTATATGGCCCAAAGCAATCATCCAGAACTTGATGACGCTAATGTGCAAGCGGCCATTGGCATTATTTATGGGCTTCATCCGTCTTTGGGAGATCTGGATGTCGGGTTCAAATTACCCCCAGAAGGCTTGGGATTCCGCCTTTCAACGATCGGCTTATGCGCCAATTACGCAAAAACGTTAGCCAGTGGCGGTATTGGTAGAAGCGACGATAGAGTTGCGGCAGCCGTCGGCCTCATCGAAGACCTGATGCGCAGAGGGCGTGGGCGTGAAATGGTTCGGGGATATAGAGCTTTAGAAGCCCTTGAAGCCGTCGGCGTTTCCACCAGCCGTAATGACATCGCTGGGCACTGGCGTCTTCTTCGAAGAAGAGAACAGCCGCTTACGAGGTAAGCTTCTGCAACGCGGCGTCGATGGAAATTTCCCCGCGCTCGCCGGTTTTGCGGTTTTTCACCTCAACCATGCCTTTTTCAAGGCCGCGTCCGCCCACCACATGCCAGGGCAGGCCGATAAGATCCATGTCAGCGAATTTAGCGCCGGGGCGCTCGTCGCGGTCATCCAGCAGCACGCTTACGCCCGCGTTTTGCAGCTTGGCATAAAGATCATCCACCTGCTTGGTGGCAACGGCGTCATTGGTCTTTAAATTAATCAGGCCGACTTTGAACGGCGCCACCGGCTCGGGCCAAATAATGCCTGCATCATCATGGCTGGCTTCGATAATCGCGCCGACCAGCCGCGACACGCCGATGCCATACGATCCCATTTCCAGCGCGACGTTATTGCCGTCCGGCCCCTTCACTTCCGCGCCCATGGGCTTGGAATATTTGATGCCGAAATAGAAAATGTGCCCCACTTCGATGCCGCGGGTTTTGATCAGCGCCTCTTCGGCGATGCCCGCGCTGCCCGGCTTGTGCTTTTCATCGGTGGCGGCGTAAAGCCCGGTGTATTTGTTCACGAACGGCTCAAGATCGTCGTCATGCGACACGCCGTCGCGCAGCGGATCGGTTTTCAGCCAGTCGGGATGGCAGAACACCGCGCTTTCGCCGGTTTCGGCCAGGATAATGAACTCATGGCTTAAATCGCCGCCGATGGCGCCGCTGTCGGCCCGCATCGGAATGGCCTGCAGGCCCATGCGCGCGAAGGTGCGCAGATAGGCCAGGAACATTTTCTGATAGCTTTTCTTCGCGCCCGCGTAATCCAGATCGAACGAATAGGCGTCTTTCATCAAAAATTCGCGGCCGCGCATCACGCCAAAGCGCGGGCGGACTTCATCGCGGAATTTCCACTGGATGTGGTAAAGGTTTTTGGGCAGGTCGCGATAGGTTTTAATTTCGCGGCGGAATAGATCGGTAATCATTTCCTCGTTCGTCGGGCCATACAGCATTTCGCGCTCATGCCGGTCAACAATGCGCAGCATTTCCTTGCCATAGGCTTCATAACGGCCGCTTTGCTTCCATAAATCGGCGGATTGAATGGTGGGCATCAGCACTTCGAGCGCGCCGGCGGCGTTTTGCTCTTCCCGCACGATCTGCTCAATTTTGCGCAGCACCCGCAGGCCCAAAGGCAGCCAGGCATAGATGCCCGCGCTGGTCTGGCGCACGAGGCCTGCGCGCAACATCAGGCGATGCGAAACAATTTGCGCCTCAGTGGGCGTTTCCTTGAGGGTGGGGATGAAGTATTGGGACAGGCGCATGAAAAAATCCTGAGGGGTCATCCCCGCGAAGGCGGGGATCCACGATAGGCCACAAGCACGCTGTTTGACTTTTCGTGGATGCCCGCCTTCGCGGGCATGACATTACCTATTTTTTCGCTCAATGCAAAGCACCGCCAACTCGTCCTGCTGGGGATCGGACAAGGGCCTGTTGTTCAAATAGGCCTGCCCGTTCT